>JAQICK010000417.1 GCA_027858595.1 Melioribacteraceae bacterium | reverse complement strand
CCTAAAGATACTCCACCCTCAGCATCCTGAAGGAAAAGTTCATTATAACCAATTCTTAAAAAGAAATAATCCATAAATGAAAATTGTGAACCAACGTTAATGCTTGGATAATTATTATTTGGATGAACAGCATCGGTAGCAATAAGTATAGAATAAGTTGGTGATTGGAAAATGTATGTTGAAATTCCAATTCGAAACATCAATGGCAATTCCCATGTATCCATTTCAATATTTGTTGGAATACTTTCGTTTGAACCTAATTTTGTATCATCTACTCTAATAAAATATCTTGCATCTCTCCCTTCAAGTGTCATTGGAGTACCAAAATTTGAAAGAGACGCACCAATTACAAGTCCACCCAAAAGATCAGTTCTAAACAATGTTCCAATATCTATTGCAAAAGCTGAAGCACTCATATGCCAAATACTTTGTTTTATATATTTTACGTTAAAACCAATTGAAAATCTGTCAGTCAACGCTCGTGAGTATGTTAAACCCATTGAAATATCTTGAGCAGTAAATAGTTCACCAGTTCCATCTTGTTTTTCTATTGTAGTTACAATCATATCATCCATTGAAAGGGATGTGAAACTAATGCCAAGATTTCCATAGTTCTGTAGGTTAATAACTATTCCTGCAAAATCATACTTCGTACCACCTATCCAATCGATATGATTTAAGACAAGTTCGTTTCTACTTAAATTAGCAATTCCTGCAGAATTCCAAAATAGTGCTGTTGCATCATTAGCAATACTAACAAATGCACCACCCAGCCCTACTGCGGAAGCTCCAACTGGTATTTCTAAAAAGTTAGCAGCAGTTGTGCCAGAATTTGAGACTTTCTGTCCATGTAAAGCTGTACTGCTAATTAACAAAAAGATTAAAATATTTACTTTTAGATATTTTTTAAACATAATTACAACCAAAAATGTTAATTATTTTATTATTGCAAATCGACCAATTTTTTCACCAATTCCAGGTGCATCTACATGAAAAACATAAACTCCATAAGCTATATCCATTCCATCTTTTGAAATCAGATTCCAAGATTTTTGTCCATCGGAATAAGTGCTATTATGAGTTAAAGTTTGTACTAACTTACCATTTAGACTATATATTCTAATTGTACAATTATTGGGTAAGTGCATAAATTGTATTTTTCTTTCTCCTCTTCCAACTGAGTTTGAGGTTCTTTCCCAACTGGCAGCTCCAGTGTATGGATTTGGAACTACAAGAATTTTATCCAAATCTGAATTAGCTCTCGATTTATTAAAACCTTGAGCTTTTGTTACAAATTCTGTGTATTCGCCTGTTCTAAATGGTTTTTTGGTAGCAACTAAGAATACATCACCAAATTCGGGAGCATATTGATTGTCTTCGGCAATTGTAGTATCTCTAATAATTGATACCGACCAAGTAACACGTAGGTTGCTTCTGTTAATTACTGGTTTACCTGCAGAATCTCCATAAACAATAAATATTGCATCTCCTTCATCAAATATTTCATTCTTGTTTTCGTCTCTAAAAATAAATTGAATACTATCTTTATTTTCGGTTACATTATCAACAATTACATTTGATTGTATTGGCTTACTAAATGCCGTAGCAGGATATGATATTTGACCTTGGGCTGGTTCAGTTAGTGTAATTTTAAAATCTGCTGGATAATCGACTCTAGTCCCCTGATATGCAGCAGAAAAGCGAGAATCAAAACCAACAGCCATAATGAAATTGCTATTTCCACTTAACCATTTTGTTTTATCATAATCAATCTGAACAAGAGAATCATTTTTAATATTCATGGAAAAGCCATCAGTTACTTTTGTCTGCTCTTCCAAACCAGTTAGTTGAATATTATTTATTAAAGTATCATTCTCCGAATAATCAATTAATGAATAATAAGGCTTCGCACTATTATTGAATGGTTCGTCATTTTTGAATTCAAGGCGATATGTGTGGAAATTTTTTATTGAATCTTGGTCAAGTACATCAATTGAAATAATTCCCGTAGCAGGACCAGAGGCAAATACTTCTGAAATCTCGGGTGCAATATAACCAGCTGCCGGAGCTCTTGGTGTCATTACCGCTGTATTTACATCCACAGTTATGTTTCCGTTTACATCTGTTCTGAATATTGTTGTAGTCTCCGATGGAGGAATTCCTTCCGTTGAACCTTCCACGTTTGTAGTGATATAACCTTTATCGTAGGCAGAGACTGCGTAATAATAGGTTTGACCATTCTGAACCGTACTATCAATAAAAGAGTGTTTCAACCCAGAATCATTGCCTAAATTGTACAAAGCTCCATTTACATCTATAGGATGTAATCCTTTAACTCCATCAATTAAGTCGAACTGTGCAATTGGTTTTCTATATGTAGCTTTTCCATATGCATCAGTTATTGTTTTACTTTCTATGAAATTTGCTTCAGTTGATCTATAAACTTTATAACCTTCAAAATTATATCTCTGATAAAAAGCATCAAATGTTTTTTCAGCTCTACTATCCCAATAAAAAGTAACTTTTCCATCACCTGGAATTGCAGTAAGTAGTGGTTTTTCAGGTGGCTTTGCAAATCTATAGCTTGCATTATAAATCTGCTGAACTGTTTTTTTACGTCGGAATAAATCATCAGTATCAATACCAAATATTAGAGCCATAGAAAATCTTTGTGTTTCTCCACTTTCCTCTATCTCGTTTGTTGATAATGAATATGTTTTTCTTCCCATCATTCCAAACAGATAGCTTGAAAAATAATTTGATAAATTTACACCAACAAGAGTCTCGCCATGAGGTGCAGGAAGTCCAGAAAGCACTTGCCAATTTTCTTCATCTCTATTAAGTTCATATTTATGAACTGGATAAATAGCAAAACCTGTTAAACCTAATTGATCAGATTCATCTTTGTCTAATATTCCAAAATTAGGTTCACCCTGATCTGGTTTACCATTAGCTTCTGTTCCATCTAAATCAGGTTCTACATAATCATCATCATATGGCCTACGACCATCACTCCCTACATCATCATTGAGAGGTTCGCCTTTATCCCAAGCATTATTTTCATTTACATCAAAATAGGGAATCCAATTTCCATTTTCATCAGCATCCCAATGTGATTGCCACGAAACGCCATAAAACTCCTTAAATTTTGTTGTATCCTGAAATACATCCCTTAAATACGGATCTTGATTTGGGCTATTGATAATTTCAGAAGCTACATTATCTCGCTTTTCATCTGTTAAACCATCTGAATCATTATCTCTACTATCGTTAGGCATGCCCGGACTTTCAAGAAAAGCGTAACCAGCTAATCCAACAGGACTCCAATTACCTGGACTACCAAAAGCAGTAGTTGACCACGCATAAGACATATCGAGAAGTTCATTATAATCGCCTCCATTATTAGAGGAGTTATCGTGACCTCCAATTCCCCAATCAATATATTGTGCAAATAGAGTTTTTTCGTAATCAGTAGTACCCATATTTGTTATTTCGTAGTACCAAAAAATAACATCTTCTGCTAAAACTTGAGACCATTGAAATCCACGAGCTTTAACTTGCATTCCAAGTCCACCTCTATCAGGGTCTTCTTCATCTGGCATAAAGTTGTGCTCATTAAGATATTCTCTGTCAAGATGATCATCAAAAACAAAATATGTTTCAACATCAGCATTCTGCTTACCAACTCCAAAAAATCCATTCCAACTTCCATCACCATCTAGCCTATCAGGCCATGTATCAGGCCACGATTCTGGGATGTCGCTTCTAGCAGGAATTGCAGAATATGGCGCAGCATAACCTGGCAAGGGCCACCAACCATATGTAATACCATTTGAAGCATCATATCTTGTAAATTCGTAATAGTTAGTTTCTAGTGGATGAATTACATTACCGTTTGGAGTAAATGCCTCAGCTTGCACAATAATAGCAACACCATCAATATAAGTATGGTTTGTGCCTTTTGGCCAAACACCGCTGCGGCTAGCTTCATTTTGCCAATCTGCTATTTCTCCAAAATTATAATAAACCGTAGCAACCAAGTTTCCATCCATGAAACCTTTTCTTGTCTGATTATTATCGCCTTTAGATTTATCAACAACTATTTGCGAATATGTCTCTTGAATAGAAAATAATCCAATTACAAAAACTAAAGCAGTTAGTTTTAAATATTTTGAATGCGATATCACTTATTACCTCCGACTATATACTTCATAATTTTACATTCATTCCTATGTTAATTGATCTCGGCGAAGAATAAAAATCGGGACGAGAAAAATATTCTTCAAGAGTATTAACACCACGAGGGACTTCTTGACTTCTTGTTAATTCCAATGTATAACCCGCTCTTCCAGTATCAGTAAATACATTTAGTTCGTTTGCTGAATCAAACAAATTAAACACTCTAATAAAAGCATTAGCACTAACTCCAAAGAAAACAAAATGTTTGGTTACGAAAACGTCAGTATTAAAAATATCGGGTCTTCTATCACTATTTTCAAGACCTGTTCTCTGATTTTGAACAGAGGGAGTGTATGGTAAACCAGTTCCATATTTTCCAACCATACTTAAAATATAATCACCAGGATTACCAACTGTTATTGTAAAATTTAATGAGTGGGTTCTGTCCCAATCTAAATAAGCTAATGTTTTGTTTGCTTCTATTGGCGGATTAGCTTGTGCCTTATTAAATGCATCATTAGGATCTGAAGCATTACCCTTTGCTACTTGAAATGTATAATCAATTGTAGCACCAAAGCCATCTGTAAAATATTTTTCAAACGATAATGTTAAGCCATTTACAGAAGCATAATCTCTGTTTACAAGTTTACTAAATTTTCTAAATTCATTCTTTATATAAATTTCTGTTGCTAGTAAATTTCTAATATCCTTGTGGTAAACTGTTAGAGTTGCACCAATATTATCAAATATTTCTTGCTGTAAACCTATTTCATACATAATTGTCTGTTGTGGTTTTAAATCAGTATTTCCAATTGTATTTCCAATATTCTCTGGAAAATCTCCAGTTAATGGAATTCTAAAATTTGGATTTCTATAAAGATATTCAAAAGGAGGTATTTGGAAAAAATGTCCATAACTGATATGAATAGCTCCCCTATCTGTAATTGGGTAAGATAATCCAATTCTAGGACTTAATTGAAATTTAGCTGATGCTGTAGAAACTAATGAATCAGGGAATGGAGCAGTTAACTGATCAAGTTCAGCTATTTTATTTGGATTATTTAAGTACTCACCATCAGGTTCAAAATAGTCAAAACGCAAACCAGCATTAACTATTAAATAATCTAGCTCTATTTTATCCTGTATATATGCTGCAAATTGAAAAGGATTAGCATTATATTCATTATAATTAAATGCGCCAGGTTCAGGTAGAATTGGCCTAAAATCTGTACCTGCATTAATCATAATTTGAAAATCTTCATAAGCCAAATTATGATACAAGAATTCTATTCCTGATTTAATTTGATGTATATTATTTGCTTGCAATGTAAAATCAATTTTACTTGAAAGTGTTGTTGTTGTGTGATTAAAATGCCAGTTTTCCGTTCCACCTGTTAAAAATGCATTACCACTTACATCTGCTTTTCTTTTAGGATCAACATACCCGATGTTAAGTGGATCTTCAAATACATATTGATCATATTTAGAAAGAAAATATGAACCAACAAAATCGAGAAACGCTGCATTGCTAATAACATGAGTATAACTGATACTACCAAGATAATTTTTTTGATATTTCTTATAATCTCCATCTGGGTTTAATTTATACTGGTGATTATAATCTTGGTATTCGTTACTTTGAACCATACCATTCAATACAATTCCCTTTCCAGAACCAACTGCGAATGACAACTTGCCTTGCAAAGTATATCGCTGACTTGAATTCATGGAAATATATTTATTATCACCAGTAGAACCTACATGCCAATCTTCACTATTATTTGCAGAAAAATCAGAAGAATCGGATGGATTAAAAACTCTTTGACCATAAAGATTTCCTGCATCATAAACATAACGCCCAGATAAAAAGAACTTTACAAAACCGTTAGTTCCAGGGAATGGACCACTTACATTTCCTTGAATATTATAATTATCAGTTGGAGATATGCTTTCAATATTCCTGAATAATTCAGTTCTGGATGAAAAATAATCACCACTATAAAATGAAATGTTACCGTCATAGTTGTTAGTTGCAACTTTAGTGATTTGATTAACTACGCCTGACATAGCTTCACCATATTCAGCATTAAATGTACCGGTTAAAACTTGAACCTCTTCAATACTATTTACTTCAACTTCCATAGCCGAAGAACCAGAATAAACATCATTGACAGCAATTCCATCAATTAAATATTTCACCTCATTACTTCTACCACCTCTAAAATGCCCATCAATAACACCCGCTTGAAGATTTACAACCGCACTAATATCATCTAGTGGAAGCATTGCAATATCATCACCGCTAACTTTTGATTCAGTTGAAGTCAGATCTTTGCGAACAATAAGTTTTTCAGCTGATACAACTACATCTGCCAACTGTATTGTATCTTCGAATAATGAAGCATCTATTTTTGTTGTTTGATCAACAGAAACTCTTACACCACTTATCAATTTTGTTGCAAATCCAATCATTGAGATTCTTAACTGATAAACACCTGGAGGTAAATTAATAATAAAGTAGTTTCCATCCATATCAGTTGCAGCACCATAACTAGTTCCAACTACAAAAATGTTAGCTGCTATAAGGGGTTCATTATTAGTCCCATCATTTATTTTTCCAGCTATCTTGCCTGTAGTGCCTGCAAAAGTAAAAACACTAAAGAGTAAGATTATAGAAAATGCAATTATACAAATATTATTTATCTTATTAGTGAACACCTAAAACACCTGTTATTTATTACATGTTTTATTTAATTTTAATTACAATTAGCAAGTATTTCTACAACAGTAATTATTTTCTACATCAGAATAGAAACCCAACTTCTTCCGACCTTCTCAATTACATATCACATAGAGAAGTTGGGTTAATTAATTTTTATTGCTAAGATCTATGAAAGACAGCAAATATTCTCAACTATTATTTATGAGAAATATGGCAAATTCCCGCAATCTCATAATAACAGATTGTAAATTTTGCACAGAGAATAGCATTATAAACAAAGATTGCTGGAATTTTTTATTATAATGTTGTTATTATCATACCGAAGGTATCCATTAGGAGCACTTAGCAATTTTTATATAACCTATTTATAATATTGAGGATACTAACTTCAGTATCCCCAATTGATACTATTTAAGTAATAGTAATTTTTTAGAAGCAACAAAGTTACCAGCTTCTATTCTGTAAAAATAAACTCCACTAGAAAGATTAGCAGCATTAAATTCGATATTATATCTTCCTGCTGACTGTTCTTGATTTACAAGAACTTTAACCTCTCTACCCAACATATCATAAACTCTCAATTTAACATTAGAAACTTCTCTAATTGAGTATTCAATTATTGTTGTTGGATTAAATGGATTTGGATAATTTTGGGACAATGCAAACTCATTAGGAATAGTATTATCACCATTAACATCTGTAGCACTAATCACTGATATTTTCAATGCATCCATCCAAACAGTTCCTTGGAACTTACCCAGCGGATGTAATCTTATTGATATGGATGTTGCACCTTCTTGTACTTCTACATC
>JAQICK010000424.1 GCA_027858595.1 Melioribacteraceae bacterium | reverse complement strand
ACTGTTGCATTGCTTGCTGTTTCAACTACTGTACGACTCATCTCTTCCATTGCTGCTGCAACTTCTGCAGTTTGTGAGCTTTGTTCTTGTGCACCGGCTGCCATTTCTTCTGCACTTGATGAAATTTGTGTACTTGCACTTGCTGTTGCTTCAATTGCATCTTTTAATTGTACTACCAAATTTTTAAAGTTCTTTACTGTAAGGTTAAATCCTTCAAATAAATTGTAAATTTCACCTTCGTCTTTTTCTGATTTTACTTTTACTGTAAGGTCGCCTGAAGAAAAATTATTCATTGCCTCTACTAGTATATTTGTACTTCTTTCTAAATAACTATATTCATTTTTCATTTCACTTACATCATTGAACGATTCTAGCCCACCAACTACTTCTCCATTACTATTAAATATTGGTGTTCCTGTGTACATAATGGAAAGTGTTTGATTATTTGGATTTGCAATTGTTTCTTCGTGTATAACATTTTTGCTTTTCATTGCTTGGGCAACCGCACATTTTTCAGTATTACAATGCTCAGTTTTAAAATGGTCATAACATTTTGAACCAGTTAATTCACTCCTCTTAACACCTACAATTTCTGAGGTTTTAATATTTGCATATTCAATATTAAAATCAGTGTCTATTTTAATAATAGGATTTGGAAGATTTTCCAACATTTGATATTGTTCACTAATCTTATCTCTCAAATCGCCCATTGAGTTGCTTAGTTTTTGCAGGATTGTAAAATACACTTCAGGTTGCTCTGCACTATAATTACCATCGGTTAGTTCTTCAATATATTTAACTAACTTACGAAGTGGATAAACAAGTTTACTGTTAATTGTAAGTATTAAAACAAGCAATGCAAAACTTGCTAAAACTAATGGTACTAATATTCCAACAAGAATATCACTAGAAATAGTACTCAGAGTTTCAGTCTCGTCTTTAAAAATAGTAACATAGCCAATTTCTGAACCAGAATAATCTTTAATAGGAATAGATATTAAAGCAAAATCTTTATCCTTATAGCTCTCTATTTCTAATTTCTCTGAAATCTCCACTTGAGTAAGATGAGATTTAGCTTCATTATCCGAGTAATCGTAATAAACAACATTATCTTTAATTACGTCATTATCGGTATTCTCAAATCTTCCTGCAGTTTTAAAAACTTCTTTGTAAACACCAATAGCAAATGATACTTTATGTTTTTTAGCTATACGATCTAAAATTTCCTTATAATCTGTTCCAAACTCCATTGAACCAATATAACTTCCATCAAATTTGACTGGATAGACCAACCGCATACCTAAACCACCACGACCTACTTCTAATCCACTAACAACTTTCCTACTACTATTAGCCTGTATTACTGTTTTTCTAAACGATGATAAATCATCGCCATATTTGGAAACTTTATGTAAACGCAAAAAAGAAGTTGCTGGAGCAAGATGAAACTGAAATTGTTTAATTCCAAAATTGGGTTTAAGTTTATTTTCATAAATTGGTAAAAGATGATCTGCTAACATGCCCCTATCTCTCCACGCAAATAACTGCAAAACCTCTTTGTCATTTAGAAGAAGCTCAGTTGCTACTAATAAATTGTTCTTTTCAACCTCAATAAATTCTATTAAATCATCATTAATGTTTTGAATTAATGTAACATTAATTTCTTCCAATTCTGCTTGCCCGGCCCAATAGGTTCGCATTCCATTAATTAAAATCATTGCAAAAAAACTAACTGCAATAATACCAGAGATAAAGTATTTAATTAATTTCATTTTCTCTTTCATGTTGTTCCTCAAAATTTAAATTAAATATAGTTTACATGCATTTATTAATTCTCAACATACTATCGAATAAAATCTGGAGTATTTTAATAAAATTTGAGGGAAGAAGTAATTTTCTTTATGATAACAATGAATTATCACAAAGTCTTCAATTAACAATACCATCTCTCAATTAGTCAATAACTAGTGAACAAAAAAACCTCTTGTGAGGTTCTAAACCAAAGTATAGTTTTTTTCAATTTTGGATAGGGATAAAAAGAAAATTTTTCATTATTTTTAAGTGTTAAAAATTATTGAACTCCGAGTTGACTCACTCTAAGTTAGAGAAATAATATGATGAGCAACCGATAGGGTTAGTTTAGAAATGAATTAGCCTGCCTGATTGCGGAAGCAGTCCTTTGCGAAGGAGATTAAAGTAGCTATTGCTACAAAACCCATTCTTTGCAGATTTGGGATTTTTTATATCCAAACTCTGTTCAGCTTGCACTCCTTTCATTGATAGTTCACTTGAGTTATTGCAAAACAATAACTCTGTCATTTCGATTCCGAAGTTTTTTATCGGAAAAGAAATCTTTTTTTTCTGAAAATTCTTATTAAATAAGTGGAGAGATTATGTCACAAATTCCAAAACGGTACATGAAATTTAAAGAAGATTATTCCGATGTTGCCAATGCATACGAAACTATGGGTGATGCTGTTCATAATTCGGGTCCTTTGGATGACAAAACGAGAGCATTGATTAAACTTTCGATATCTACAGGAGCACGGTTCGAAGGAGCTGTTCACTCTCACACAAGAAAAGCATTAAAATCTGGATGCTCGCCAGAAGAGATTCGTCATGCAGTTATACTTTCACTTCCAACTATTGGATTACCATCAATGATGGCAGCTCTTAGCTGGGTTGATGATATTTTGGAGCCATAAAATGTATTCTTCATTATTAGACCTTTTTATTGCTTTCCTTAAAGTTGGAGCATTTTCATTTGGCGGCGCATATTCTCTTATTCCACTAATAGAAAGAGAAGCAGTTATAAATAACCAATGGCTTACTAACGATGAGTTTTTAAAAGTGCTTGGAATGGTTGATGTTTTCCCTGGTGCAATTTCAATTAAATTTGCAACATATATCGGGTTCAAAACCGCTGGAGTTCCAGGAGCAATTGTAGCAAACTTAGGCAACTTGGTTGTTCCAGGATTGCTAATGACTTTTGCATTTATGTTTTATTCACAATTTGAAAAAAACGAATATGTAGTTAAAGCATTTAAAGGAATCAAATATGTTGTTGTGGGAATGGTGATAGGAATAATGTCATCATATTTATTTAAAGCAGAGTTTCATTGGCAGAATATTGCATTTGTAGCATTGGGTTTAATTTTAATTCTAGTTTTCAAATTACATCCAGCTTATGTAGTAATAGTTGGTTCAATTTTAGCAATTATAATTTTATAGGATTCATATTTG
The DNA here is from genome assembly GCA_027858595.1 of Melioribacteraceae bacterium. GTDB lineage: Bacteria > Bacteroidota > Ignavibacteria > Ignavibacteriales > Melioribacteraceae > 1-14-2-50-31-20. The sequence continues at coordinate 110 of JAQICK010000424.1, read as the reverse complement.
AAACTGATAGACAACCATAATAGAGTTCATAATTATTTAAGAATTTCTCTCACGGATAAATGTAATTTGAACTGCACTTATTGCAACCCTAATGGTGTTGAATACAATGG
>JAQICK010000242.1 GCA_027858595.1 Melioribacteraceae bacterium | reverse complement strand
GAAAAAGAGTATTCTCAATTTCCATTTAAACTACAAATAGAGAATTCTGGAATTTATTCAATTGCTTCTTTCGATATTGACAATGAAGCTATTTTGTTTTCCTCCTTTACCAAAGCGGGAATTTATGAATTCAAGAATGAAAAATTTTCTTTGCAATCAACAATACAAAAATCTGGGAATGATTTTGTTGCTGGCGTAGATGTACAAAACACTCAATTAAGAAAGGCTGATACTGAGTATTCGCATAAAGAAACAATTCTATTTAAAAAGAATTTCCTAAATGGAAAGTCAATTCTAAATGATAATGGTGGAAATATCAAGGGTACAAATGGGGAAGAAATTACAATTTCAGTACCTAATAGAAATCAGTTAATTATCACATCTAACTTAGCAGAATTAAAAGATGAAATTGTGTTCGAGTTTCCTAGAAACTTAGCTTGTGCTGATTTAATTGGAATTGATAAATCTGGAAACATCTATGTTGTTATTGAAACATATCTTTCTGAAATTCCTCTCAAGGTAGAAAGGGAAGTCTATACAATTTCTCCAAGCGGAAATATTCTAACACGCTTGTTGCTTCCTAATATTAAATATTTATATACGCTTAAAGATTTACAAATAGATGAAGACGGTAATTTATATCATCTTCTATCTTACACAGACAAGGCTGTAATTGTAAAGTGGGATGATTTAACAGTGCCAACAAAGTGGATTGTCAAATATTCAGATGAGTACTATGAAAATATTCACTTTAATGATTTTGTTACAACTACTGAAATTACAACTAATCTTTCTAAAAACATTAGTGGAGTGCAAAGCGGAGTAAGCAGAACAGAAGCATTAAAAATTGCAGATACTTATGTGTTGCATCAGTATGAATGCAGTTCCTCCAACTTGGCACCTAGTGGTATTACAGCACCAGATGGAGATGAAATTCAAACACCAGATTGGTTGATCGTCGGGATGAATGCACGCGTACCCTATAAATGGGGAGGTTTCAACACAATAGCACAGTTTGATGCAGGCTTGGCAAACGGAAGATATGCTGGAGATATCAATACAGATGGAGTTTCTCCAAATTACGCTTATGGAGTTGATTGCTCAGGTTATGTGAGCCGTTGCTGGCAATTGAGCTACCAAGCTAATACTGCTTATATGCCCAATATTACTACTCAATATGCAAGTTGGGATGATTTAAAACCTGGAGATGCTATTCATAAAGTTGGTCATGTACGCTTGTTTGTTGAACGAAATGTAAATGGAAGTTTAAAATTTGTTGAAGCAGCCGGGCGTGGTTGGGGAGTTTCATATTATTCATATCTTGCTTCCGATATGTCTTCTTACACTCCAAGATATTATAACAATATGGAAGACAACTATAACGACCAAAGACCAACTCTTATAAGTGCTGAATTTGAATCAGAGAACCTTGTTGCATTGAACTGGAATTGTGATACAGATGGAATTTTAGGATACAGAGTTTACATTTCGCAAGATGGAGATTTGTGGAATACAATTTTAGATGAGAATAATTGTAAAACAACTTTTGCTGAGATAAACATTAGTGATTCAGTAAACTACTTTCGAGTTTCAAGTGTTAAAAATGATTCTGTAGATTTCTCAGAAAGCAATTGGTCAAATGTTTTGGGTGTTAGTAATACTGATTCTGAAAAAAGAGCTTTAATTGTGGCCGGCTTTGAGCGTGAGGGTGGCAGTTGGCGTGGGGCAGGTCATACTTTTGTTCTTAAATATGGTAAAGCTCTTGATACATTAGATGTTAGTTTTAATTCCATTCAAAATTCAGAGTTGCAGAATGGTTTGTTCCAACTGGAAGATTATGATTATGTGTTTTGGATAATTGGCGATGAAAGCACAGTTGATGAAACTTTTAATCCAACTGAACAATCGCTTGTTTCTGAGTACTTAGAACGTGGAGGAAGTTTTTTTGTGTCTGGAAGTGAAATTGGATGGGACCTTGACAATAAAGGGACTGATAAGGATAAAGACTTTTATAATAATTATCTTAAAGCCAATTTCATTTCGGATGATGCCGAATATCCTACTTTTGCTTCTGGAATTGAGAGCACCGCGCTTGCGGAATGTAGCTTAAATTTTGGACAAACTTACGAAGAAGATTATCCAGATGAAATTGAAGCACAGAACGGAAGCTCGCTTTGTATGAAATATTCAAATGGTAGAGGTGCTGGTGTTGAGTATAACGGACAATTTGGCAATACAAATCTTACTGATATTAAAGGTAATTTAATATATCTTGCATTTCCATTAGAGACAACAGCAAATGACACATTGTTTAATCAGGTTATTTCAAATGTTGTAACCTTTTTTAGAAATAACCCAACATCAATAACAAATAATTCACAAATTATAACTGAATATAAATTGGAACAAAACTACCCAAATCCATTTAATCCAAGTACAACAATACATTATTCTATCCCAGTAGAAACACGCCGCGGTGTGTCGCAACAAACCATACTTAAAATATACGACATATTAGGCAATGAAGTGGCAACCCTTGTAAATGAAAATCAACAATCAGGAAACTATGAAGTTAGTTTTAATGCGAGTAATTTATCAAGCGGAATTTTCTTCTATAAATTAGTAAGTGGAAATTTTATAGATATTAAAAAAATGATATTTCTGAAATAATCCCAGTATAAATAAATCTTTTTTATAGCGAATTCATTTTGTGGATTCGCTTTTTTTATGCTCTCTTATAAAAACTGCACAGA
>JAQICK010000449.1 GCA_027858595.1 Melioribacteraceae bacterium | reverse complement strand
AATCGGTCGTTTATGGATTTGGCTCAGCAATTGGTTGTGCAGATTCAATTATTGCTCTTGCTGTAAATCGATAAAAAAAGAAATACAGAAACAGAATTATTAATGGAGGGAAGAGGGGAGGAAACTCCGATAGCATCAAATTCAACTTCCGAGGGTCGTATAAAGAATAGACGTGTTGAAATTGAGATAAAGAAATAAATTCGTTGTCTTTGGAATTGTTTATAAAATAAAAACCCTCCGATGCTTATAAAACATCGGAGGGTTGAATATTTTTTTGTAATCTGATTTATGCTTTCTTTTTTAATTCCATACCACATTTTGAACATTCACCAGGTTTGTCACTTGCTGGTTCGCATTTCATTGGGCATTCGTAGCTGACTTTTACAGCATCGCAACCAGCAGTTTTGCATTCATCTGTGCAAACGTGTTTCTCTGTTTTACATTCTTTCGCTTTAACTGATGCACAACCTGCAGTTTTACATTCATCTGTGCAAACATGTTTTGCTTCATTTGCTGTTGTTACTTCAGCATCTACTGTCGCACAACCTTCAGTTTTGCATTCTTCTGTACAAACATGTTTTGCTGTTTTACATTCTTTCGCTTTAGCATCACTACATTTGGTTTTGCATTCTTCTGCACTAACTTGTTTTTCTGTTTTTTCACTACATGGTTTATCTTGAGCAAATACTGACGTAGAAAGAACCATGGCAAAAATTAATAATGTTACGGTTTTGATTAGATTTGTTGCTTTCATTGTAGCTCCTTTTTGGTTGTTTTTATTTAAAATCTGTTACAAATAACAGAATTTCTTAAAATATTATTGTCGTTTAACTGACATTGTTGAATATTGTTTCCATTATATATCATTTTATAGAATACCGTGCTCCTACATAGAACATTCGTCCAATTGTTGGAGCCCAAATAATAGTTGCGTCAAAGTCTGGCCCAAATGGATTGCTTGCATCGATTATTGGATTATCTTGTTTGTAATCTGTTATGTTTTCTGCACCAACAAAAATCTCCCAGTCCTCGAATATTCTTTTAATCTGTGCAATTAAGATTGTGTAACTTGGGGAATATTCGTTCGCAACTCTATTTGGAATTCGAGATTTTCCATTAAACTGAGTAGTAAAATCGAACTGCCAAAGTTTTAATTTGCTTAAGTAAGAAAGTGTAACAATTCCTTTAAGCTCTTTGTTAAGTGGGTCGGACATCAATTTACCGCTATAGTTGATTTTTACATCGTTAAAACGAATGGCTCCGAGAAAATCCAAATCTGGAATTAGTTCATATCCTAACTCAAATTGATATGTGTTTGAATATGCATTTCCAACTAAGTTGTAGAAATTTACTTCATGGCTATTTTTGTCGATATCAATTACCACCTTATTAATAAATTCTGTTCTGTAAAACTCCAAACCAATACGAATTTCTCTATCAAATATAGTGTAATATTGAGTTAAGTTTATTCCAATATTTACAGCTTCTTCCTGATTAAGATTTTCGTGGAATATAAATTCTCGCGAACTTGCCAGAAGTGATATGTTTTCAGAAATAATTTTTGCAGTTCTATATCCTTTGCCAATTGAAAACCGCAAAGTTGTATTTTCAATGGGGGAATATCTGAAGTGCAGTCGTGGTGTGAAGAAAGCTCCAAACTCATTATGGAAATCAGCTCTAAGCCCAGCAATCATGGATAAAGATTGTGAAGGAGAATAAGTATATTGTGTAAATATTCCCTGAACAATTTCGTCATTAATTTCATTTGAGTTGATGAAAGTTTCGTCATACTGAGCATAAGTAAAACTTGCTCCAGCATTAAATTTATGATCAACATTAAATAAGTTCGATTCAAAAATTAAATTGGAATAGAAACTATTCTCTTTTGCGTTAAATGTTCTAATTCCAAAAAGTGATTTTTGATTGTGATAAGTGTACATATTTATGAAGCCAATATTGGTATTAGAATTATTTCCGAATATATACGCCAATTTACTCCAAACTTGAAATCGCTCAGTGTTAATAACAGTTTTATACGGATTTGGAATGCTAGTACCAGAAACGAATCCAACTTGACCACCTGCACGTTCATCAGAAATGTAATTGAAAGTAATTTGTGCGTTCCAATTCGTTTGGTCTGCATACTTCCAACGATTGAGAATATTGAATTGTTTTACATTTGGGTGATCGAGAAAAGAGTCGTTATTGTCATCAATACTTCTTCCAAAATACTCTCCGTGTAACATCAAATTTGTTGATATGTGCTCGGATAAATTAAATGAAAAAATTCCATTCAAGTCAGTTTTGAAAATGCTATTTGCATAAATATCTAAATATAGTTTTTCATCAGCTGGTTTCTTTAACTCAACATTTATCTGTCCAGTCATAGTTTCCGAGCCATTAATTACAGTGGCAGAACCTTTAGAAATTTGAATAGAATGCATCCACGCACCAGGGATGAAATAAAATCCAAGAGTTGAAGCAAGTCCGCCCATATTTGGAATATTTTCAGTCATCATTTGGCTGTATTTACCAGAAAGTCCAAGTAATTTTATTTGCTTAATACCAGTAACAGCATCAGAATAGGAAACATCAACCGAAGGATTTGTTTCGAAGCTCTCGGACAAATTACAGCAAGCAGCTTTTAATAACTCTTTGCGACCAAGTTCTTCGGTGTGAATTGTTTCAAACTCTTTTATAGTTATTCCTGTTGTTTTTGCTGTTACAAGAACATCATTAAATTCTCTATTCTGAGTCAGTTGAAGTTCAATAAAACCATCTTCTTTTTTTACCATAATAGTATCGGGCTCATAAGTTATGTGACTAATTATAAGTTGTGTAAAATTGTCACCTGTTTTAACCAATGAAAATTTCCCATCTCCATCACTAGTAGTACCAAATTGTGTATTAGCCCAAAAAATATTTACTCCTGGCAGTGGAGTGGTTTTTCCATTTTCTGAATTTTCGTATATGATTCCATTTAAGTTCTGTGCATTTATTGCCGATACACAGAAGAGAAACAGAAGTAGTATAATTTGCATCCTTATCTCCTAAAATAATAGTTACCGAGAATATCTCGATTGAAATTTGAATATTGAGGTTATCTCACTACAACCAAAGCGAATATGTTCTTCTTAGGAGAGACACGACATAAGAATTTTTTGAAATTACTTCTATCGAGAAATCTGATTCAGAATAACAACATCTTTCTAGCTGTAAATTAACTATAAGAAGTAGGAATTTTTAATGTGTGAAGTTTTATTAAAAGGTTTTTACCAAATGATATTGGAAATATATTATGGTCAAAATTTGTGCGCTTATTTTCAATGTTTAAATTGTTAGAAATATCAAAAGCAAAATTGTATGTAGCTTCAATTATTTCATTTTTTTCAAAGGTCAAGGTTGTGTTAAAGAATAGAATTGGCAATTCAATATCAATGCTTTCTCTAAGCGAACAGCTTACAGAACAATCCGAGGATGAATGATTTATAGGACTTGCAATTTTCACTATATCAGAAAAATCTTTTGAACAGCATTCTTGAATTTCTTTATTAAGAACAACATTCTCGGGGCTAAAACTGTAAGTTGAATTCATTTCAATTGTATCATCATCGTGACACTCACAGGAATTAACCATAAAAGCTTGTCCTGAAGAATAAAGGAGAATATTGAATACTAAAACAAGTGCGATATATTTTCTTCTTTTTTGCATATCGAAAGATATACAGTTAAGAGTTATTTTTCAAATATTATCGTTTTAGCTAGATAAGAATTATGTGCTGATTAAAAATTGATTGTTTTTCTCAATTTCAGTAATAGCGACTAAGGGACATTCTTTTGCAGATTGCCACACTTAACTGAAAACATTGAGTTAGCAATGACATTGCTTTCACCTAATATAATTCTGGATGATGATTGCTTACCCAATTACTATTTTAATAATTCCATCTTTTTGGCAATTACATTTGAAGCAGTTCTAAGTTCATAAATATAAATTCCTGATGACAACTGAGAAGCATCGAATGTTATTTTATATGATCCAGAAGTATAATTTCCATTTAATAGCTCAGATACTTTTTGTCCCAGCAAATTATATATTACTAAAGATACATTCTCATTTTTTGAAATTGTAAACTCAATTGTTGTTGTAGGATTAAAAGGATTTGGATAGTTTTGAGAAAGATTAAATGTTGTAACCTTTTGTGGTGTATGCTCAATTGAAGTAGGAAGTAGAATAAGTTCGATGTTTTCAACAGTATCTTGAGTTGTGTCAACAGCAAACTCTGCACTAATTGAACTTTCAAAACCAATTCTATCGGTAACTAAATTATAAGTACCACTAGGTAAAGATGGTAAACCAAATTGACCTGAGGATTGTGAAAAACTGAAGTTATAAACTTTTTTGTTAGAAGTGGAAACTGCGTATATAATGGCGTTGTTTGAAGAATCGGATTGATTATTATTTAGTCTTAGATGTCCTCTTGCTAATCCACCACCGAATGATGAATCTCTATCCAAATATATATTTCTTCCTGTTTCAAAACCAGCAACATCAATAGAATCACCATTTTGCCACAACACTTCATGTCTAAACATATTGTTGAAATATCCAGGAATATAGTATTGCGAAAATGCTTGCAAATAATAGTTTCCGCCAATCTGAATATTATCTATACTAAACTCACCCCTCGAGTTGGTCATAACAGTATAATCACGTAAAGGATCAATCTGCGTTGAAGCCTGAATTTTTGTAGGAAGATGATCTCCTTTTCTAACCACGACAATAGCTTTGCTTAAAGTAAGATCACTAACTATATCATGAACAAAACCAGAAATTGACAAGTCCGTTTCTACTTCTGCATCTAAAATAAAATCAACTGTTCGGGGAGTCTCTCTTCTGATATCAATAAAATCTGCGTCTAAAGGGGAATCTTTCAAATATCCGTATTGGATATAATAACCATCTTTCTTAGCCGAAACAAAATAATTTCCATAACGCAGTTCTTTTTCATAATTACCATTATTATCTGTAATAGTGGAATCGGTCAAATATATTCCATCAAAAAAGAAATACACTTTTGCTCCTGGCAAATAACTTAGGGAATCTCTTACCGAACCACTTAGAATTCCACCCATTCTGTGAATCATTTGAAAATTAATACTCACATTCACATATTTAATAGTGTCTCTACTGTTGTTAAATATACTTATTACAGTTGATGAATCATCTCCTACTAAAGTAAAATAGTTAGCAAGAAGCACATCAATTGAAATTGAAGAATCAGGTTCAATTGAAATAGGGAATTGAGAAAAATTATTATTTCGCACATAAAGTATTGATGAGTCAAAATGAATACTATCAATCTTGATTTCAGTTATACTTCTATTAATTATTTGCACAGTATTATTT
>JAQICK010000114.1 GCA_027858595.1 Melioribacteraceae bacterium | reverse complement strand
CAGCAAATTGTGTATAGTGCTGGGGCTGAGTATGAATTGCTCGAAAATGATTTTACATTTATTGGTGGTGTTAGTTTGGACGGAACGAACGCTCCTAAGACTGGTAATTTTGATGAGTCAGGTAATTTATCATCCTTTGGTGCAAACGCAACTTTAAAGTATACATTTACTAATTTTCTAAATGTCCAATTTAATGTTGGAAGTAAATCAAGATTTCCATCCCTTCGTGAATCGTACTCCGATGGCTTGGGTCGGTTTCTTATTAACACAAATCTAAAGCCAGAAAGAATTAATGATTTCGAATTTGGACTTGAATACCTGCTCCCTGATGGAAGGTTATATATAAATACTCTTCTAACTTATCTTTCCGATGGAATTATTAGAACAACTGTTGCTACAAACGATGGCACAAAATTTATGCGAATTAATAAAGATGAGATTAGAACTTACGGTTTTGAACTTGAAGGAAATAATCGTTTTAGTCAGTATTTAAATATCGGATTTAGTTTCTCATATCTTAATTCATTTGCAAAAAATGAAGTGGGTTCTTATACCGATACTCTAGAATACCATCCTTCTGTTATATCAAATATATTTATCCAATCTGATATAAACAAAAAAATAAATTTATTGTTGGAATCGTCTTTGGTAGCAAACGAGTTTGCATTTGAAGAGGGAAATCCTATCCTTCAAAAAATCCCTTCCTACTTTTTATTGAATGCAAGACTCTCTTACAATTACACTTTTTCAGAGAAGAGTAGTCTTGAAATGTTTGCTAGAATTAATAACATTTTCGATAAACTTTACTACACACAGTTTGGATTGCCCGAAGCAGGGAAACAGTTTTTTGTTGGAATTGATTTCCAATTCTAATAAAATGTTGGGGTTATTAGAATTATTTTAATAACTTTGGTTATTAGAATTTTAGGAATAATATGAAAAATAAAATTGATATTTTTTTACCTTACTCAGGCTTAGAACACACTCAAAAAAGTGTAAATGAATTAGTTAAAGATGTGTTGGTCGAAAATGTTTTTATAATTTCAACAGATAAAGCATATGCTAGTCTTGAAAATTGTAAAACTATTTTTACAGATAAGTTTACATCATCCAACACTATTAAATTAATTTCTGAAAACTCTCAAAGCGAGTATTCATTAATTTTAACTAAGGATGATTATCTTGAAATGGGGCAGCATGCACTTCGAAGATTTTATAATGTTGCAATTAATAGTGGTGCAGGATTAGTTTACTCCAATTACTTTGAAGTAAAAGACGGTAAACGAAATCAACTGCCCGTTATCGATTATCAATTTGGAAGTTTAAGAGACGACTTTAATTTCGGATATCTTCTTTTTTACAAGACTTCGGCATTGAAAGAAGCTGTTGCAAAGAGTAATGAACATTATCAATTTGCTGGTTTTTATAATTTAAGACTGAAAGTATCGCAAAGCCTTCCCCTTGTTAGAGTTCCCGAATTTTTGTATTCAACTATTGAGCTAAATACATTGGATAGTGAGGCAGAACATTTTGCCTACGTTGATCCTAAAAATCGTGAAACTCAAATTGAGATGGAGAAGGCAGCAACTGAACATTTAAAAAATATAAATGCATATTTACCACCAAACTTTAAAGATGTTGATTTTGGCAAAGAAAAATTTGAGACTGAAGCTTCAGTTGTAATTCCAGTATTCAATAGAGCCAACACCATTGGTGATGCAATAGATTCTGTGATGAAGCAAAAAGCAGATTTCAAATTTAACCTTATTGTTGTTGATAATCACTCAACAGATGGAACTACAGAAATACTAAAAGAGTACATTGATAAGTTTGACAACATAATTCATATAATTCCAGAGAGAAATGATCTTGGAATTGGTGGATGTTGGAACGTTGCAATTGATGATGAGCACTGCGGTGAATTTTCTCTTCAGCTTGATAGTGATGATATTTATGCGGATGAAAATACAGTTCAGAATGTTGTAGACAAGTTTAAAGAAGAGAAATGTGCTATGGTTATTGGTTCATATCAAACAACTAATTTTGATTTAGAAGAAATTCCTCCTGGATTAATTGACCATAAAGAGTGGACGCCTGAAAACGGTAGAAACAATACACTTCGTATAAATGGGTTAGGAGCACCAAGAGCTTTCTATACTCCAGTTCTAAGAGAAATAAAAGTCCCCAATGTTAGTTACGGTGAAGATTATGCTGTTGGATTAGAAATATCTCGCACCTACCAAATTGGAAGAATATATAATTCAATTTACCTTTGCAGAAGATGGGAAGGTAACTCGGATGCGTCGTTAGATATTGAAAAAGCTAATGCCCACAATACTTATAAAGATAGAGTAAGAACATTTGAGTTGTTAGCAAGACAGAGGATGCAAAAGTAAATGTCTAGTTCTAAAATTATTTCTGATTTGGAATTGAATAATTTTATCGTTGGAAGTTCAAAAGTTCAAAAGGCAGAGGCATTATTCAAAGAGCAAATTAGTAGCTGGGAATTGGCTGCTAAGAATTATCAAGACTTAAATTTTATTCGAAAAAAAGAATTCGATTTTGATACTTTCAAAACCATTCTTCAGTTTAACCCTGGAAGAATGGTTTCCTCCTCTGCAAAGGTAGATGCTAAATCAATTAAAGAAAGACCATGTTTCCTCTGTTCTAATAATTTGCCCATTGAACAAAAGGGATTATTGTGCAATGAAAAATACATGTTGCTAGTAAATCCTTTTCCTATTTTTGAACAACATTTTACTATTCCATTATTGGAACATGAGCCTCAAGAAATATTACTAAATTTTTCTGATATGCTTCTTGTTGCAAAAGAGTTGGGCGAGAAATACACATTGTTTTATAATGGCCCGAAGTGTGGAGCTTCTGCCCCAGACCACATGCACTTTCAGGCTTCTCCTAAAAATAAAATGCCAGTTGAAAAAGAGATAAACTCTTTACTAGAAAGTGCTGACATAGTGTTGGAAAATAATTCTGCTTCCGTTTTTGCAATTTCTAATTACTTACGAAATTTCATTTTAATTGAGTCTGATAATTATGATGTACTTCAACAAGAGTTTAACGCATTATATAATTCTTTACAGGATACTTACGGTGTAGATGATGAGCCTTTATTAAATGTAATTGTTACATTTAATAAAGTTTGGAGAATATTTGTATTCCCAAGAAATGCACACAGACCAAAAGAGTTCTTTATAGAAGGGGATGAAAAGATATTATTAAGCCCAGCTTCTGTTGATTTTGGTGGTATGCTAATTACTCCGCGTGAGGAAGATTTTATTAAAATCACAAAAGAAGATGTTGTAAATATTTTTGGGCAAACTTCAGTTGATGATAGCTCTTTTCAAAATATTATTCAAAAATATAAAGATATCCGGAATTAAGGTTAAACTTATTAGTCTTTCTTCTGGATACAAATTATTGTAGTATCATCTTCAAATATATTGTTGGTTAGTTTTGAAACACTACTTTCAATAAACTGCAAAGAATCATTTTCACCCTTCTTCAATATAATATCAATCAATCTTTCATTTTCAATTGATTCACCTTTGATATCGCGGGATTCAATTATTCCATCAGTTATAACAAAAATTTCATCGTTATTTAGTAAAGTAATATCTACAGTTTCATAATTTCCATCTTTCGAAAATCCGAGCAAAGTTCCTTCTGATTTTATAAGTCCAACTTTTCCATTAGACAGATGAAATAGAGGAATGTCGCCAGCACCACAATATCCAATAGTACCCTTATTTCTATCTAGAACAAGAATAGATAGCGTAACAAAAACATCTGAAATTCGTTCATCGTTAAAAACTGCCTCATTCACTCGTTGTACTATATCACTGGCAATAATATTTGTAGATTCGTTAATAGTAGAGCGGATAGCACTTCTTACGTATCCTGCGTATGCAACAGCAAAATACCAAGCCCCCCATTTTTTACCCATAACATCACCAAGGACTACAACCATTATTTCTTCATTAATTTTCACATAATCAATAAAATCACCACCAGGGATATCTTTAAATGGCTTGTGAAGCTGAGTAATTTTGTATCCAGTAAATTCTGGAACATTATCTGGAACAACTTGAGCACCCATTGCAGCTGCAGCAGCTTTAATTTCTGTTTCACCTTGAGCTTTCTGCACTGCACTTGAAGAGATAATTGATTTAAGTTTTGCTAAAATAATTTTAGGGCTAGCAGTTTTAACAATGTAATCCTGAATATCTAAATCATACGCTTGTAGCATATCATCTTCTTCACCTTTTGCGGTGAGAAAAATAAAAGGGATTGATTTAAATTCTGGGGAATTAATCAACATTTTTCTAAAAGCAAAGCCATCAACTTCTGGCATCATTATGTCGCTAATAATTACATCAGGTTGAAATGATTTAACAAGTTCAAATCCAATTGCCCCATTAATTCCGTGCTGAACGTCATAGCCCCCTTTATCAAGATTATACTTAATTAAGCGAGCAATATTTTTATCGTCCTCTACTAGTAATATTTTGTGTTTGTATTCTGTCATAATATTTATTTACCCTAAACTTTTTAACGCCTCTTTTTCATCAGCAAAAACATCAAATATTTTATTTAGTCTTGTTAGCTGAAACATGGATTCTACAGCTGGTTTTAATCCAACTATTCTTAACTTTCCACCAGCTTCAGCTATTCTTTTATAAGATATAACCAAAGCAGAAAGAAAAGTAGAGTCAATAAATTCGCATTTTGATAAATCAAAAATAAATTTATTGCTATCTGCTGCAAGTTCAAAATTTATGTTATACTTAAAACTCTCTGCAACTGTATTGGTAGCACGCTCTAAGTCAACTAAAATTACAGAGACTCCGTCTATTGTTTCAGTTAAAATTGGCATTTATCTCCTCTCTACATCAAGGCTATATTTTTCCATTAGTCTGTACATTGTGGCTCTACCAATATTAAGTTTTCTAGCAGCTTCCACAACGTTTCCGTTTGTTCTATCTAATGCATGTTTAATTGCTTCTTCTTTTAACTTTTCAAATGGAATAATAGGAGAGCTTTCAGTAAACATTGCACCATTCTTATCAATTTGTTTATTAATATTTGGTGATAAAATAGCCTCCGGAAGTACATCAAGATCAATTTCATCAGTATCAGTAAGGATAATACAACGCTCAATAGTATTTTCGAGTTCCCTAATATTTCCAGGCCAATCGTAATCATAAACATGTTTCATTGCTTTTTTGGATAAGCCCTTAATCTTAGTTCCAATTTTCTTATTAAACTTTTCGATAAAATGATTTATTAAAACCACTATATCTCCACGTCTATTTCGTAAAGAAGGAACAACAATTGGAAATGAACTGAGACGGTAGTATAGATCCTCTCGGAACTCATTGTTTTCAACCATTTCCTTTAGGTCTCTATTGGTAGCAGAAAGAATTCTTACATCTACTTTCAAAGTTTCATTTCCACCAACTCTTTCAAATTCTTTTTCTTGAATAACACGCAAAATTTTTGCTTGAAGTGCCATTTCCATTTCGCCAATCTCATCTAGAAATAGAGTGCCAGCATTAGCTGCTTCAAATTTACCAAGCTTTCTTTGATGTGCCCCAGTAAAGGAACCTTTCTCATGTCCAAATAATTCGCTTTCCAAAAGTTCTCGGGGTATTGATGCACAATTTACGACCACAAATGGTTTATCTTTTCTTTTTCCATTATAGTGAATTGCTCTAGCAACAAGTTCTTTTCCAGTTCCGCTCTCTCCATTTATTAAAACAGTAATGTCGTTGTTCAAAATTTTGGATACAAGCTTAAAAACGGTTTGCATACGAGGGTCGTTAGATATAATATTATCGAAGCTATATTCGTTTTGTATATTATCTTCTAATTCTTCTACTCGTTTATGTAAATCGTAACTTCTAATTGCATTTTTTATTGCAGGTTCAATGCGATTACTATCAATAGGTTTAGGGAAGTAATCGAAAGCACCTAGCCTAAGTGATTCGAGAGCAACTTCAATGCTACCCTGTGCTGAAAGCATAATTACAGGAAGATTAGGATTATAGCTTTTGATTTCGGAAAGGAGTTCAACACCATTTGAATCTGGAAGCATAATATCAAGCAGAATTAGGGCTGGATTTTGATCCAACTCTTTCATCATATCTAACCCTTTTTCGAAGGTTACTACTTCGTAGCCCCACTGATTTTTAACCCAATGTGTCAATAATTTTCTTATGGACGGCTCATCGTCAACAATAAAAATTAATTTCCCCAAATTTGTTTTCTCCAAACTATCCTCTTAACTATTTTTTTTTGGTAACCGAATAATAAATGTAGTTCCTTCGCCTAGACTACTCTTTACTTGTAATAATCCTTTGTGGTGATCAAAAATCTGCTTCACCAACGACAAAGCAATCCCAGCTGTAGGAGTTACTGCATTTGTTGAGCCAGCAGAATGAAATTTATCAAAAAGAAGTTCTAACTCACTCTCAGAAATTCCATTTCCATCATCACTTATACTAATTTCTACTTCTTTTAAAAAATCTTGCACAACAAAAGAAACACTGTCACCGCTCTTTGTAAACCGAAGAGTATTTTCAAAAATTGTATTAAAAGCTTTTATTAATTTCTCTTTGTCCGCAAAGATAGTGATTTCTGCATCGGGTATTAAAGGGGTAAAGGAAATATTTTGTGATCTAAAATCCTTTTCAACTTTCTCTGCAACTGAACTCAAGACTTTGGTAATATTAAATTCTTCTTTATTCAGATTTGCACCGCCGCT
Source organism: Melioribacteraceae bacterium (assembly GCA_027858595.1). Classification (GTDB taxonomy): domain Bacteria; phylum Bacteroidota; class Ignavibacteria; order Ignavibacteriales; family Melioribacteraceae; genus 1-14-2-50-31-20. Next base: position 3,437 of record JAQICK010000114.1, on the reverse strand, counting down.
TTCAAGTTCTGAAAAATCAAGAATATCGTCAATAAATTTTGCTAATCTTTTTCCCTCTGTTAAAATTATTCCACTAAATTCTGTAATTAAATCTTTAGGTAGAGCTTCATCAGAAACTAATGTTTCTGCAAAGCCAACAATTGAAGCAAGTGGTGTACGCAATTCGTGAGATACATTGGAAATGAATTCACTCTTCAAAAGGTTTATTTCTTCCAAAATAGTAATTTGTTGCTTTGCTCTATCACGCTCTATTTCAACTATTCTTTGCGACTCTTTTAATTTTAAATTTAAGTTGTTGATTGTGTCTTCATTTTTCCTGCGACGAGTAACATCACGTCCAATACCAAGCATTCCTGTAATTTCTTCCCCTTCAAGTAGCGGTGTAGCGAGGAATTCGTATTTAATTGGCTTATTTAGTTTGTGTAGCAAATCTATTTCAAAATGTATTGTTGATTTACTCGATAGCATATTTTGAAATGATTCGGACAATTCGTTTTTTTGATAATCAGCAGCAAAATCAAGAAAATGTTTACCTAGCATCTCATCTGGTTTGTAACCAAGGGCATTAGCCCCATTTTCATTTACTTGTATTAGATATCCAAAACCATTTAACGAATAGATGAAATCTATAGCTGTGTTAATTAGTAAACCAAATCTTTTTTCTGATTTTTCGAGTTTTCGAAAAACATCCTTTTCTCTTGTTATATCAGTAATTACACCAACAACTTTTTCAATTCGACCATCTATAATTATTGGCTCTGCCACGTGATGAAGAAAACGGTATTTCCCAGAATTAGTTTTATACTCGTAATCAAATGATGATGATTCACCATGACTAATTTTAGTAGCAAAAGATTTGTAATCTTGGAAGTACTCTTTTTTAATTCTTTTTAATAATTTTATTGGATTCTTTTTAATTTCCGCTACGGAGATGCCAATAATATTTTCAGCTGATTTTGAAATAAAGTCGTAATCATTCCGCTTTATATTATAGGAATAAACTACTGCATCTATCTTAGATAGAGTTAACTCCAATTTATCATGAAGTTCGTAATTTAAATGTATTTCAGATTCTAGAGAATTAATGATTGTTGCTAAATGTGGATTTCGGGATGTTGGATCGTCTTCAAAATCATTGATGTCAATTAAATAAAACGAAGAATAATCCAAATTTGCAAGTGGAATTAAAAACAAGGATTTTACTCCGAAAAAAGATTTTAATTTTTTTGCAGAATTCAGTTGACTTATATCACTTACATCATTAGTGCTATTAATAAATTCAGAATAAAATTGACTAGTGATTGCATCAATTTCAGGAGTTGAATCATTACTATATGCAACAATGCCGTTGTCGCTTTCAGTTTCTATAATAAAACTGAAGGCAGACCCACTAAGCTCTTGGAATAATTTTAGTAAACCTGAAAAGTCAATATTCATACATTTAGATTGAATTTATTTATTCCTATAAGTTAATCAATAATTATGAATATTTCATAAATCTAAGGTGCTCAGATTAGAAATATTAGATGTAATAATAATAAAGTAGAACATAATCACTATTAAAAATTATAAACATGTAAAAATGATTTCTTATTTTTGTTTCTTATAAAGTTGAAAGGTATCAAATGGATATAAAGAAACCTGAATTGCTTGCAGGTGCTGGCGATTGGAAAATGCTCAGAACAGCTGTAAAATATGGAGCTGACGCAATATACTTTGGAGTTGATGAACTAAATTTGCGTGCAAAGGCAAGTAATTTTGCTCTTGATGAATTAGAGGAAGTAGTAAACTATCTTCATGAAAACAACGTAGATGCCCATCTAACAGTAAACGCTGTTGTCTTTGACGAGCAAAATGAGAAGTTAGATTTAGTTTTAAAAGAAGCAAAAAGATGTAATATTGATTTTGTAATTGCATGGGATATGGCAATTATTGATAAATGCCTAGAATACGAATTGCCTTTATGTATCAGTACTCAGGCTTCGGTTAGTAATTCTGGAGCCGCAAAAATGTACAAAAGACTGGGCGCAAAAAGAATTGTCCTTGCTCGCGAATGCACATTAGATCAGATAAAAGAAATAAAAAGTAAAGTTGATATTGAAATTGAAGCCTTTGTTCACGGTGCCATGTGCGTTGCAGTTAGTGGAAGATGCTTTATGAGTCATCATGCGTTTGGGCAAAGTGCAAATACTGGTGAGTGCTTGCAAAATTGCAGACGCGAATATGAGATTCACGATACAAGTGGTGAAACAAGTTTTATAATTGGTGAAGATTATGTTATGTCGCCTAAAGATATGAACACAATAGAATTTTTAGATGAACTAATAGAAGCAGGAATTGACTCATTTAAAATTGAGGGGCGAAAGAGAAGTCCAGAATATATTGCCAAGGCTGTTGCTAATTATCGCCAAGCAATTGACCTCTATTTTGAAGGCAAACTTGACAAAGAAGTAAAGAGGGAAATGTTTGACGATTTAAGTAAAGTTTATAATCGAGGCTTCTCGGCTGGGTTTTATCACGGAACTCCGAGTGGAAATGATTATACGGAGCGTTATGGAAATCAAGCAACAACTAAAAAAATGTACGTTGGAAAAGTTTTGAACTTCTACAAAAAACCCAAAATTGCACATGTGAAATTAGAAGCTGGTGATATTGCATTAAACGACACTTTGTACATAACAGGAAACACAACAGGATTTGTTGAGACTACATTGCAGTCTTTAATGAAGGATGAAAAACAAATTGACCATGCAACTAAAGGCGAAGAAGTTACATTTTTCTTAAATGAACTAGTTCGACCCAGAGATCAAGTATATAAAGTAATTCCAGCATAAAATGGAAAAAGCAAAAGTTGCAAATTGGGAAGTAGAAAGTATAATACAAAGCAGAAACCTTTAAGGTTATGCTTGTTGGAACGGATTCATATTTTCGGATGAGTTCTAATTATAACAGCAAATAATGCTCTTCTATTTTCTCAGTGTCGTTTCAATGTCATTTCGAAATGAGCTTGTTTTGTAGCGATTGAGAAATCTCCTACTATTCACGAGATTTCTCACACCGACAAACTACATCGGGATTCGAAATGACAGATTTTTTATTGATAACATTACTATTAAATAGTGCTGTTATAACTAGAACTCAGCCATATTTTCTAACATTAAATATTCAAAAACCTTAAAGGTTTTTATAAACTAAAAGGTATGTAAAGTGATATTGGATTCTAAAGAATATCTTGAAGTTGCAAAACTAACAGCTCTCACTGCAGGAAAATATCTGTCTGAAAATTTTGGAAAGAAGCATAAAGCAAAATTTAAATCAGCAAATGACATTGGATTAGCTGAGGATATTGAGAGCGAAAAAATTATACTCAGTATTATCCAAGAAAAATATCCAGACCACAATTATTACTCAGAAGAGTTTGGTGAAATTAATAATAA
>JAQICK010000363.1 GCA_027858595.1 Melioribacteraceae bacterium | reverse complement strand
AATAGAACCACCTGATGTTTTAGCAGAAAATTCGGCACCTCCGCTATTGTATTTTCCTTCAAATTTAGATTTTGAAATTTCTCGTGCACTGGAGTTTTCAAAATTATTATTTATTCCGCCACCAGAAGTTTTTAATAACACATCTGCTGCAAAATCAGAAGGAAGTAAAACCGAAATACTACCACCTGAAGTGTATAATTCAACACCTTCATTGTTCCCACTATATTTCAAGTCGATATCACCACCACTTGTGCCGGCAATTACGCTACCGTTACTAGAATTTATTTGGATATCACCACCAGAGGTTTTCGCTTCAACCGCACCATCAATTCCTTTTATTTCAATATCTCCGCCGGATGTTTTAAGAACAGAATTACCAACAAAACTTTCAATTTCTACATCACCACCCGAAGTTTTGGCTGATAAACTCCCCTCAGAATTTTTTAGTTCAATATCTCCACCAGAAGTTGCTAATGATATTTTTCCATTAATTCGCTTAATTTCAATATCTCCACCGGATGTTTTTATATCTAAACCGAACTCTGATGGAACTTTTACTATTACTATAAAATCATTTGACCAACTCCAGTTATTCCAACTACTCCAATTAGATTTTTTTCGGCAATAATTTCAACCACATTATTTTCATAAGAAAACTCAAAATCTAAATATTTGTTAATTCCCTCATCCCCTTTAACCACAATATAAACTTCATCTTTATCCCAACTTTTCACCTCAACGTCAGCAGCCGTCATTTTCACTAATAAAAGTTCACTAGATTCTACAGTATATTTTTTTTCATAAAGAACTTTTCCACTTCCAATTATTTGCAATGAATTTAACAACATCATTGCGATTGTAAAGATTATAATAGCAAAAGACTTTTTTCTCATTTGAATAGTTTTCATAGCTTTCTCCTTGATTAATTTACTTTGGTTTAGACTACTTGAAATTAAATATGTTACAAGTGTTTTCATTTTTTTGTTTTAATTATTATTCAACCGATTTTAGTAAATTGGTTTTCGAATAATAAAGGTTTTTATGAAATTTTTAATTGTTGCTGTTGGTGCTGGACTTGGAGGCGGATTACGGTATTGGCTTTCAAATTATATTGCTAAAATTTTACCAATCTTTTTCCCTTACGGAACTTTAGCTGTAAATGTTTTAGGAAGTATTATTCTTGGTATTTTAATTTTTGGGTTCGATGACAAAATGAATCTGAGCAACTCAATGAAACTATTTATTGGAGTTGGATTCTGTGGCGGCTTAACAACTTTTTCAACATTCTCTCTTGAAACTTTTAGTTTAATTAGAAACACAGAGTTTCTTTTGGCTGGAATAAATGTATTAGTTAACGTTACTCTTACTTTGGTTGGTATATATATTGGATACTTAATAACGAGGTAAAAAATGAAAACAAGTGAAAATGCAAAATTACTCCGAATTTTTCTTGGCGAATCTGATAAAATTGGAAGTGTAAATGTTTATGAAAAAATAGTTTCATCCGCTCGCGAGGCAAGTCTTGCAGGAGCTACTGTTTATAAGGGTATGATGGGATTTGGCAAAAATAGTATTATTCATACATCCAAAATATTTGCTTTGTCTGAGGATTTACCGATAGTTATTGAAATTGTTGATAGCCAAGAAAATATTGATAATTTTATTCCCATTGTAAAAAACATCTTTGAAAAAGCTAACAACGGTGGATTAATTACTGTGGAGAAAGCAGAAATTATTCACTACTCATCTTCTAAAAAATAGTTGGTTACAACTTTACTAAAATATCGATTTCTTTTACTTATTCTATTTTCGCCAATATTTTTATTCTCACAGAATACTTACAATTGGAAACAGTTCGGAAATGAAGCTGGAGACTATTTTTCCGCCCCAATAAATTGGGATAAAAATGATTTTCTTACTTTTGGACTAATTGCTGCAGGGACATTAACTTTAACACAATTTGATGATTCAATTAAAGATGAAGTTTCAAAATTTAATTCCAATAAAGATAATTGGCTTATTGAAGCTGGACGGTATTGGGGAGAACCAATTTCATCACTTGCTTTGAGTGGAATTCTTTTGCTTCATGGAATTACAACTAATGATGAAACAACTAAAAAACTAGGATTTGAAATAGGACAATCTTTTATCTATTCTGTTTCAGTAACGAGCGGTTTAAAAGTAATACTTGGGCGTGCTCGTCCAAGTAGTGGAAACTCAGCTTCTACTTTTGCTCCATTATCATTCACTAATTCCAATTGGTCGCTTCCCTCTGGGCATACAACTGTTGCATTCTCTTTATCCTCAGTTCTTGCTGCTAACACC
>JAQICK010000292.1 GCA_027858595.1 Melioribacteraceae bacterium | reverse complement strand
TCTCAAGAGAGGTGAAATAAAAAAAGGCATTGAATTATACGAACTGGCTATCAGTAACGCGAGAAGAATAAATAATGATAATTTAAAGAATTTAGCAATTGTTAATTTCACACGCGAATTGATTTTGCTAAATCTACCTGAAAAAAACAAGTTTATAGAAATTGTAAAAAAAATGAAAATCAATAATTTGCGAAAAGATTTAGAATTTATTAGAAATGACGTTCTAAATAATATTTAAGTTTAGTTTATCAATTAAAATAAAGCAAATATAATACTTTTCATATACTTCCTTGCTAATAAAATGTTTCTCCTATCCAGAGCTATCATGTTTGATTTTCTAATAAAGATAAGTATTTTAAAAACAATTATTTAAATGGAAGACTTATGAAAAGCTTTGATTACGATTTTATCATTATAGGAAGTGGTTTTGGAGGTTCAGTCTCAGCACTTCGTTTAAGTGAGAAAGGGTACAAAGTTCTTGTGATAGAGAAAGGTAAAAATTTCAATGCAACAGATTTTCCAAATTCGAACTGGAATGTGAAAAAGTGGTTGTGGATGCCATTTCTAAGATTTTTCGGATGTTTCAAATTGACATTTTTTAGACATGTAACAATCCTTTCTGGAGTTGGTGTGGGAGGAGGTTCTCTCGTTTATGCAAATACTCTTCCAATTCCTAAAGATGATTTTTTCAAATCAAAATCATGGTCAGATTTGTTAGATTGGAAAACAGAACTTAATCCATTCTATAAAATTGCCTCACAAATGTTGGGCGTTGCTAAAAATCCCCACTATGAATATGGTGATAATGCTCTTAAGCAAATTGCTGAAAGCAATAATATTGCTGATAAATTTGAACTGACAGATGTTGGTGTATTTTTCGGCAAAGCGGATGAAACCGTTCCCGACCCTTATTTTAATGGTGAAGGACCAGAACGTGCAGGATGTAATTTCTGCGGTGGCTGTATGGTGGGTTGCAGATACAATGCAAAAAATTCTTTGGATAAAAATTATCTTCATTTGGCAAAAGGAAATGGGGCAGAAATAATTTCAGAATCGGAAGTTTACGATATTAAAACAATTGGTAATGAAGATGGTACTGATGGATATGTAGTTAAATTTAAAGACAGTACAAAATTGATAAAAAAACGAAAAGAATTTAGAACAAGTGGAGTAGTTTATTCTGGAGGAGTTTTGGGTACAATTCCACTTCTGATTAAGCTGAAAAAAACATCTCTCCCAAATTTATCACAAATGATTGGACGAAATATTCGTACAAATTCCGAAAGTTTGCTTGGAGTAACAACTACAAAACCCGAAGTGGATTTTTCAAAAGGCATTGCGATTACATCTATATTGCATACTGACGAGCACAGTCATATCGAACCTGTAAGATATCCATCTGGCTCAGGCTTTTGGCGTTTGCAAATGGTTCCAATGTTAGACGGCAAGTATTGGTTTACTCGTCTGACAAAGGTTTTTTATGAATTAGTAAGACATCCCGTAAAATGGTCAAAATTATATTTGGTAAAAGATTGGGCAAAGAAAACTCAGATTCTTCTTTTTATGCAGACAATTAACTCCACACTTAAATTTGAAAATGGTTTTTTCAGAATGAAGACAAAATTGGATGTCGGTGAAGCTCCTACTGCATTTATGCCAAAATCAAGAGAACTTGTTAAGCAGTTTTCAGAAATAGTTGGTGGAACTCCTGGTGCACTTTTAACCGAAACTATATTTGGAATTCCAACAACTGCACATATTTTAGGTGGTGCAACAATGGGAAAGAGTAATTCTGATGGAGTTATTGATAAAGAAAATAAAGTTTTCGGATACAATAATATGTTTATATGTGATGGGTCTATGATTTCGGCAAATCCAGGAGTTAATCCATCATTAACAATTACTGCAATATCAGAATATGCAATGGATAAAATTCCTACAAAAATAATTTAAATAATGCTAAATTCTAAAATATTGTGGAAAGTATAGTTCTTGTTATAATCAAATGGTTTCCGATTCTAGCTGTCCTTCCGGCAATCTTTTGGCCGAAGTCTCTAATAATTACACAATATTCTGTGCAAAC
>JAQICK010000064.1 GCA_027858595.1 Melioribacteraceae bacterium | reverse complement strand
TCTTAATTAAAAACTTCTAATTGATAATTTAACTCCAATTTTTTTTGATAAAATATTCCAATTTTGAAATAATGGTTGTCAATTTTTGGGGTTGAATATATAGCTCCAAAAGAAATATCTGTTGCATAGACGGATGCATCAATCCAACTTTTATACAGGTCAGAATATTCGTTTAAATTATTAAGCCCAATCCTAAATCCAAAAGATAACTCAGAATTGTATAGAAAATTTTTATATGTGTATGAGGTTGAAAAAGAATAATTATATATAAAAGTTTCATATTCAAGTTCAATAAATTCACCAATTCCATCTGGTTTTTCTGCGGTTGTTATTTCTATTGGTCCGAAAAGCAAAGAGCGATTATATTTTTGGTGCATAGATATTGCAAATCTTACATCTTTATATGGGAAAACAAGTCCAACACTTTGTGGTATCCAGTTGTTAATTCTTTTACTACCAATATCAGCTATCCAGGATTCGTCAATTTTAGTTTCATACTGGTAAGAAAATCCGAACATGATATTATTGAAGTTTTCTAACGCCGCTGGATTTAGCGATCCAATATTTGTAACATCATTATGTATGGCAGAATTACCGTATCCATTTAAGAGGGGAAGTGAAAGACCTTGTGGAAGAAATGCACTAGTATGATTAGCAGCTACTGCTACTTGTGAAAAGAGATTATTATTAAATATAATTAGAAGAAAAATTATGACTCTTTTCATATTGATTGTCCCTATCTGTTTCAGCTTGTTGATGTTTGTAAACTTTAGTATTAAAAGGTGAGGAGAATTCCTCACCTTTTTTTGTGAATTTCTTATTCGTGAATTCGTGGCTAATCTTTTATCTGGTAAGTTTTTTATATTTAATTCTTTGTGGAATTTCAGCTGCACTACCAAGTCTTTCTTTTCTATTTTCTTGATAATCAGAGAAATTGCCTTCAAACCAAACTACTTTACTATCGCCTTCAAAAGCTAACATGTGTGTACAAATTCTATCCAAAAACCATCTATCATGGCTAATAACAACTGCACATCCAGCAAAATTGAGTAAGCCTTCTTCAAGAGCACGCATAGTGTTAACATCAAGATCGTTTGTTGGCTCATCCAAAAGAATTACATTTGCACCTTCTTTTAATACCATAGCAAGTTGAACACGATTTCTTTCACCACCTGATAGAACACCAACTTTTTTCTTCTGTAAACCGCCACCAAAATTAAACTGCCCTACATAAGCTCGCGAGTTAAGTTCTCTATTTCCTAATTGAATTATTTCGTTACCACCGCTAATCATTTCCCAAATAGATTTATCAGGATCTAAAGCATCTCGGCTTTGGTCAACATATGCAATCTTTACAGTTTCTCCAATAGTGAAATTACCACTATCTTGTTTTATTTTTTCTGTAATCATATTAAAAAGAGTTGTTTTACCAGCACCATTAGGACCAATAATTCCAACAATTCCTCCAGGAGGCAATTTGAAGTTCATATCATCGCAAAGTACTTTTTCTCCAAACGATTTTGCAACATTTTCTGCTTCAATTACTACATTACCAAGTCTTGGACCTGCTGGAATATACAATTGCAAATCTTTTTGTCTTCCTTCGCTTTCATTTTTAAGCATCTCTTCGTAGCTACTAATTCTTGCTTTCGATTTTGCATGCCGTCCTTTTGGCGACATTCTAATCCATTCCAACTCGCGAGCAAGAGTTTTTTGTCTATCGCTTTCGCTTTTCTCTTCTTGTTTTAATCTATCTTGTTTTTGCTCTAACCATGAGGAATAATTTCCTTTCCAAGGAATTCCTTCGCCTTTATCAAGTTCCAAAATCCAACCAGCTACATTATCTAAAAAGTATCTATCGTGAGTTACAGCTATAATTGTTCCTGGATAGCGATTTAACTCCGCTTCTAACCATAATACTGTTTCAGCATCAAGATGGTTTGTAGGCTCATCTAAAAGCAAAATATCGGGTTTCTGTAATAATAGTCTTGTGAGGGCAACACGTCTTTTTTCACCACCAGAAATTACCTTTACTAAAGTATCTGCAGGTGGACATCCAAGCGTATCCATTGCCATATCCAATTTTGAATCAATATCCCAAGCATCTTTAGTATCAATCAATTCTTGAACTTTGCCTTGACGCTCAATGAGTGCGGTCATTTCGTCATCGCTCATTGGTTCAGCAAACTTTGCGTTTATATCATCATATTCTTGAAGTAAATCAACAATTTCTTGAACTCCTTCTTGCACTATTTCTTTAACTGTTTTAGTTTCATCCAATTTCGGCTCTTGTTCAAGATAACCGATTGTAAAACCTTGAGCAATTGAAGTCTCGCCATTAAAATCTTTATCAGTTCCAGCAAGAATTTTTAATAGTGTACTTTTACCAGAACCATTAAGTCCAAGCACTCCAATCTTTGCCCCGTAAAAATATGAAAGGGATATATCCTTTATTATAGGAGTTTTATCGTAAAACTTACTCACTTTGTACATTGAGTAAATTATCTTTTTATCGTCATCAGCCATTGTTTCCTCATTTATTCTTTAATAATAATATGCAAAAGTACTCAATTCATTGATGCGTGGCAAATTCAACTCTTTTTATTAAAGCCTTATTTAGTTAAATTTGCGGTTAGATAAAAAGGAATAAAGAATATGAGCACACCATTAGTTGTAATTGTAGGGAGACCAAATGTTGGTAAATCTACACTTTTTAACAGGCTTACAAAAACAAAAAATGCAATTGTTGATGATGAAAGTGGCGTAACGCGCGATAGACATTATGGCTACTCCGATTGGAATGGACAGAATTTTCAACTAATTGATACTGGTGGATATGTTCCAAACTCGCCAGAGTTATTTGAAACCGCAATACGCGAGCAAGTTGAAATTGCACTTGAAGAAGCAGATGCAATTTTATTTATTACAGATGGACGCGATGGGTTAACTCCAATAGATCAAGAAATTGCAAGGATGTTACATTCATCTAACAAACCAGTAATTGTTTTGGTAAACAAATTAGATAATGCAACAATGGGATTACAAGCTGCTGAGTTTTGGAATCTTGGTGTTGGAGATGTTATCGATATTTCAGCTACTCATGGTAGAAACTTAGGTGACGTTCTTGATGCACTTCTTGAAAAAATTGATTTTGATGCGTTTTCTGATGATGAAGATCCACGTCTTAAAATAGCAATAGTTGGTCGTCCGAATGCAGGTAAATCGTCTCTTACAAATGCATTGCTTGGAGTTGATAGAAGCATTGTAACAGATATTCCAGGCACTACTAGAGATAGTATCAATTCCACCCTAAAATATTATGGAGAAGAAATTCTATTAATAGATACTGCTGGATTACGAAAAAAATCGAAAGTAAAGGAAAATATTGAATTCTATTCCAACGTTAGAACTTTGCGTTCAATTGCAAACGCTGATGTTGTAGTTGTAATGATTGACGCACAATTTGGTGTTGAGAAACAAGATCAAAGAATTATTGATGAAGCAATTCAACGAAGAAAGGGAATTATTCTTGCCATTAATAAATGGGATTTAATGGATAAGGAGACCAACACCGCACGAGATTTTGAAATAAAAACTAGAGATAAACTTGGTTCTGTTAGCTACCTTCCTTTTGTATTTATTTCTTCCACAACAAAGCAAAGAATAACTAAAGTTATTGATTTAGCAAAGGAAGTAGAATCTGAAAGAAAGAAAAAGATTTCTACAAGCAAACTAAATGATGTATTGCTACCAGATATTCAAAGACCTCCACCACCTGCCACATCAACGGGAAAAGAAGTTAAAATAAAATATATTACTCAAGTTGGAGTCAAATACCCAATTTTCCTATTTTTTGCAAACGAAATTAAATATGTTCCAGATTCATATCATAGATTTTTAGAAGGCTTAGTGAGAAAGCATTTTGGTTTTCATGGTGTTGCAATAACCATTAGCTTAAAAAATAAAAATGCAAAAGAAGAAGAATGAACCAAGTAAATAATATTTTTTATGGCTGAGTTCTAATAATGTAAGCATTCTTAATTTTCAAAAAGGCTCTGGTTAACCAAAAAGTACTGTCATGCTGAATTTATTTCAGCATCTCGGACACCTCATGAGATTCCGTGTAAGAGCATCACGGAATGACGGCATGTTTTGGAATAGTAAAAAAATGCTGAGTTAATTATGCAGTTTGCATCCCTTTGGGAGAACTCAGCATTATTTATAAACAAAGAAGAGGAATATAAATGCAAGTACCATCTGACAAAAATACAGTTCATACACAGATGAAAAACTTAACTGTAATTAATAATCCTCTAATTAAAAGAGATATCACTTATCTTCGGGATGAAGAAACAAAAGAGTATCAATTTAGATTAGCTTTAAAAAGAATAGCATATATTCTTGCTTCAGAAGTAAGTAAAAACTTTGAACTAACTGAAATTTCTGTTAAAACTCCCCTGGAAGTTACAATTGGTCATAAGGTTAAAAAAGACATAATTTTAGTTCCTATTCTAAGAGCAGGATTAAGTCTAGTGGAAGCATTTATTGAAATGATTCCATACGCAAAAGTTGGACACATAGGTTTACAAAGAGATGAAAAAACTTTTCAACCAGTAGAATATTATTACAAAGCTCCGAAAAACTTGGGAGCATCTACAGTAATTATTCTTGATCCAATGCTAGCCACCGGAGGAAGTGCTTCTGTTGCTACACAATTTTTGAAAGGAAGGGGAGCATCTGAAATAATAATGGCTAGTCTTATTGCTGCTCCCGAAGGTGTAAATAAAATGGAGCAAGAGCATCCTAATGTTAAAATATATACTGCACAACTTGATAGAGAATTAAATGCTAGTGCTTATATTGTTCCTGGGTTAGGTGATGCTGGAGATAGAACTTTTGGGACATTGTAGATATGTGTTTTGTTAAATTAAATAAGCTAATTTGTTGTAAAATAATCACTTAGAGCATGCCACATAAATGCAAGAATTAACAGAAAAATATAGAAAAGAATTACTTGATGACTTGCTTAAGATTTGTAAATCTCATCTTAGCAAAGTCGATGAAGATATGATTTCGCGTGCATTTAAACTTAGCTTTGAAGCACATAAAAATGATTTTAGATCATCTGGAGAGCCGTACTTTTTGCATCCATATCAGGTTGCAATTATTGTGGCAAGTGAAATGCCACTTGATGATATTTCGGTTGTTGTTGCTTTGCTCCACGATGTAGTAGAAGATACAGACTTTAGTTTAGAATTTATTGCCAAAGAGTTCTCTCAAGAAGTCGCTGATATTGTAGATGGTGTAACCAAAATAAGCGGAGTTTTTACAGGGCAAGATTTAACTCAAGCTGAAAATTATCGAAAACTTCTTCTCTCAATGATTAAAGATATTAGAGTAATTTTAGTAAAATTTGCAGATAGATTACACAATATGCGAACCCTAGAATTTGTTCCACAACTAAAACAAAGAAGAATTGCTAAAGAGACTAAAGAAATTTATGCTCCCTTTGCTAACCGATTTGGGCTTGGTAAAATTAAATGGGAACTTGAGGATTTATCTTTTAAATATCTAAATCATAAAGAATACGACCAAATTGCAAGGCAGATAAAAAGCAAGAGAAGAGAACGGGAAACATATATCAAAAAGTTTGTTTCTCCTTTGGAGCAAAAATTAAGGGAACATGGACTAAAGTTTGAAATTAGTGGTAGAGCAAAACATATCTATTCTATTTTTAAAAAATTGTTAAAGTTAAATACAACTATAGATAATATTTACGATTTATTAGCAATAAGAATTATTATAGAGAGCAATGATCCAAATGAGTGTTACTACGTTTTAGGTGTTGTTAATCAAATTTATAATCCTATAGATAGATTTAAGGATTACATATCAATTCCAAAAAAGAATAATTATCAGTCAATTCACAATACTGTAATTGGCCCTGATGGCAAGCATGTTGAGATACAAATAAGAACTAGGAAAATGCACGAAATTGCTGAAAAGGGAGTTGCGGCTCACTGGAAATATAAAGAGAGTTTTAACCAAACTGATTCTGAAATGGAGGAGTGGGTAAACTGGGTAAGAGATATTTTTCAAAATGTTGAAAAAACTGAAGCACCAAAAGAATTACTTTCTAGTTTTAAGCTAAACCTTTACCAGGACGAGATTTATGCGTTTACACCTAAAGGCGATTTAAGAAGATTACCAAAGAAGTCAACACCAGTTGATTTTGCTTTTGATATTCACAGTAACGTAGGATATAATTGTATTGGAGCAAAAGTTAATGGAAAAATTGTTCCTCTAAATACCATGCTCCACAGTGGAGATCAAGTTGATATAATTACTTCCAAAAATCAGAAACCAAATAAAAACTGGCTTCAATTTGTTGAAACACATAAAGCAAAAGCAAATATTCGTAAATATTTAAACCAAGAAGAAGATAGAGTAATACAATCAGGGAAAGATATTTGGGAAAAGAAATTAAAAAAAATTAAAAAGATTTTTCAACAAGATGAATTTGACAAATTAGTTAGAAGACTAAAGCTAGATAACAATAGCCAATTTTATGCTGCAATTGCACATAATAAATTGGATTTGGATGAAATACTTGCTCCGCCGGCAAAAATTGTAGAAAAGTTACCTGAAGAGCTAGAATTTAATGATTTTGCTAGAGTTGCAAGAAGTTCTAATAAAGGAATTGTTGTAGATAGAGATTACAGTGGAATTGAACATAATTTTGCACGTTGTTGCAATCCAATTCCAGGGGATCCTATTGTTGGATATATTACAATTGGTGAAGGAATAAAAATTCATAGACGAGATTGCAATAATTTGATTCATATGGTAAAAACAGATGAGCATAAATTAGTTACGGTTAATTGGTCCACTGATAAGGGAGCATCTTTTGTCGCTGGTATAAATATACGTGGTGAGGATAAACCTGGACTACTTTCATTTATTTCAAATTCAATTACTAGTTTTAATAATACAAATATAAAGGCAATGAATATCACCTCTAAAGATTCACTTTTTACTGGAACTGTTGCTGTTTTTGTTAATGATTTAGATCATTTAAATAGATTAATTGAACGTTTGAAAAAGAACAAAGATATTTTTTCAGTAGAAAGATTTGATGCCACATCTTAAAATA
>JAQICK010000333.1 GCA_027858595.1 Melioribacteraceae bacterium | reverse complement strand
AAATAATCTTGTCAAGAGTTTTTTTCTTGTCTTTTTCTAAAGGACCTTCATAGATATGAAATGTAACATTTGGATCTGTTATAACAGGAATAAATTGAGCTTTTGATAAATCAAACTCGGCTAATCTTGAAGCTATTTCAGAAGTATCTGTTGAATCAATTGCAGAATCTTCCTCTATAGCACCGATGGATTCAATAGTATCTAAAGACTCAAATGAAACATCATTTGCCATAAGTGAATCATCAGTAAAATCTCCAAGCTGGTCGGTAGTATCTACCGATAAATTTGGGTTAGAAGAAACAGTGAAAATTTTATTAATAGTAATTTTTTCTTTTTCACGACCTAGAACGGCTAGTTTATGTTCTAATCCTTCACTATATAAACATACAATCTGTTTCATTCTATTAAGTTACCTTTAGTAATTGTAACATTCGAGTTTTATTATTTGAATAACCAACAGCAGTTTCTTTTGTAATCATTCTTTCCTTCACAAGTCTAAGCAAATCTTGTTCCATTGTAATCATACCTTGTGGGCCACCCTGAACAATCATTGCATAAATTTCACTCGTATTGTCATTTTTGATAGCAGCCTTAACGCTTGGAGTAACAATAAGTACTTCTTTAACAATCACACGCTTTTTGTCAACTGTAGGTACCAGCTTTTGAGAAACAACAGAAGTTAATACATCTGCTAATCTATTACGAACCCTTTCTTGTTCAACAGGGTTTACTTCGGCAATAATTCTATCAATTGATTCAGTAGCAGAAGATGTATGTAAAGTTGAAAATACTTTATGGCCTGTATCTGTAATTTCCAATGTTGCCAATATGGTTTCAGGATCTCGCATTTCACCAATTACAATAATATCAGGATCTTGGCGAAGTGCTTGCACAACTCCTTCTTGGAATGAGAGAACGTCTTTACCAACCTCTCTATGTCTAATTATTGCCTTGTTTGACCTGTGAACATACTCAATTGGGGAAGCTACTATTACAATATGAGACGGGTCAAATTTATTGTGATAGTCAATAATTGCATCAAGAGTCGTTGATTTACCAGAACCAGTAATTCCGGTAATTAATGAAAGGCCAAACTTAATATAGTTGTGGCTCATTACCCTAATTGCATTTTGATGGAAACCGAGCGATTCTATAGGTCTAATAGTACCAGAAATTGCACGCATATTCAAAGCTAAACTATCTAAATCAAAGTAAGCATCGGCTCTAAAACGCACATTCTTTTTTAAAATATCGTAGTAAAATGTATAACTGAAATCTAAGTTTCTTCCAACAAGAAGGTGTTTACACTGATTATTAGTAAGAAGTGATATAATTAAAACAGAAGTTTCTAAATGGTTGAATCTTGGTAATTCTTCAACGCGTAATTTTTCACCGTGGACTCTAAACCATATGTAGTCGTCCGTACCAACTCCACCGATTTCAATGTCAGAGGCTTCTCGTTCAATCATTAATGTTAAAATGTGGTTAACTAATTGATGTAGTTGAATTTTATCATCATTTGACATTTGCTGAGACATTTCAACAATAAAATTAATTTTTTCAGCACCAAGAATACTCGTGGGTATTTTCTGAACATATCTTTGTAATATCTCTACAGCATCGGCCATCGGTAATCCTCAAAAAAAACATTTTCAATAGAATATAATCGAAAAATAAATTTAAAATTTTATAAAATTGCTAATCATCCATTGTACCAGAAAGAGCTTCTTCTAATGAAGTTAGTCCTGATTTTACTTTTTCTAATGCAGAATCTCTTAATGTAAGCGTACCATCTTTTCTAGATTGTGATCTAACGGCATCTTCATCTATTTCTTCACCAGCACGAACAATTAATTCTCTAATCTCCTTAGTAAAATATAATGCCTCGTGAATAGCCATTCTGCCTTTGTATCCTGATTGGTTGCATTTTTCACAACCAACGGCTTCATAGACATCAATATCTTTCCACTCTTCAATTTTAGTTCCAGCTCTTTCTAAAACACTTTCTTCAATATGATCAACTTTTCTTTTACAGCTATCACAAACTTTTCTAATAAGTCTTTGAGCTACAATTATATTTATAGCATAGGCAATTAAAAATGGTTCAACTCCCATTTTATAAAGACGAGCAACAGCACTTGGTGCATCGTTAGTATGAAGGGTTGAAAAAGTTAAATGCCCAGTGTTTGCAAGCTTAATTGCTGTTTCGGAAGTTTCTTTATCTCGCATTTCACCAACCATCACAATGTCTGGGTCATGACGTAATATAGCTCTAATTGCTTGCTCAAAATTCATTCTGTGCCCAATTTTTAATTGGCGGGCACCTTCAATAACGTACTCAACTGGATCTTCAACAGTTAGAATGTTTTTTGTTGGATCAATTACCTGGTATAGGGCAGCAACAAGAGTTGTACTTTTGCCACTTCCAGTAGGCCCTGTTAAAATTATCATTCCTTGCGGCTGCGAAATTGCTTTTGTAAATGCTCTGTTAGAGTATCCTACTAAACCCAATTTACTCAAGTCTTTGATAACCTTTCGATCATCAAGAATTCTAATTACTATCGATTCAAACTTGTTTTTTAATTCAGTTCCTACCATTGGTAAAACTGAAACCCTATATCTGATTACTACATTATCAATAGCACGTTGAATAAATCCATCTTGAGCACTTTCTCTCTCAAATCTATCCATACCTCTAGCTCTATCTTTTACAACCGCCATTAGAGCTTCGGGTTGAATATTTCCTTGAGCATGCCAGAGTTGTAGTTTTCCATCAACTCTAAAATGTATTTCAGCTGCTTTTCCACTTCTAGGAACTATGTGAATATCGCTTGCCCCTTTACGAACACCTTCAACTAAAGATGCTTCAACTAAGTTAACAAGTGCACCCTTGTTAATTTCAGCATCTAACTCTTCTTCGTCAACATTAGCTTCTTCAAGATCAACATTAAGTTCTTCTGTAGAAGATTCTATAGCTTTTAAATATTCATTTTCGGCAGGAGCAATAATTTCAATTAACTTGTCGTAATCTTTTTTTCTAAGAAAATTAACTTCAAATTTTTTAATATTAAGACTATTAGCAATTTTTGTTAAATCTCTATCAGTAGGATCAACAGCAGCAAGGACAAGCCTATCGCGTAGTTTGTCGTAACTGTAAGGCAGAACTCTGTGTAGCAAAAATTGGTCGCGAACATCATCCCCTTTTGATTTTAGGAGGCGTTTTATTTCAACCTTTCTTTCTTCAGATAATTCTGATATAGTAATGCTTAGTTCTCTGAATGCATAAAGAACGGAAACCTCTCGGAAAATAATGTCGTGATCAAAGTTTAATTCTTGAACTAAAATTTGAGCAAGATTTCTACGCCCTTTTGATTCATCAGCCTTTTTGGCATTAAGAGCTTTTTCAAGAATCTCGTCGTCAATTATTCCTTTTTTTAAAAGCAAGTAACCAATTTTGTCAGTCATCTCAAGTTGTGAATCAAGCATTCATTTTCCTAAAAAGAATTTCGGATATAATATTCAATAATTGTACAAAAATAAGTAAAATTCCTTAAAAATAATATTTATAAATAACTATCTAGTTGCAGGGTTAGATGGATTTATTGTTGCTGTTTCAGCAGATACTAATGTTAATCCAATCATAACAACCATAATAACCATAGCAATAAAAACTTGAATCATTTCGATAACATTTTTGAGTCGGAACACAGTTTCACTTTCATAATAGTTTGCAAGTTGTAGTGCTGTGTTTTTAATTGTTCCTGTCTCTTCACCTGAGTGAAATCTGGAAATTGCTGTGTCAGTAAATATTTTAGCTGCGGCAAAAGATTCAGAGATTCCTGCACCCTTGCTAATCATCATTGGTATTGCAACTTTTTTAATTTGTTGTTCAAAATAAGCATTATCTGTTGCTTCTGCTGCAATTCTAATTGGCTCAATTGAATCTGCAGAGCCACTATAAAGAGTATAGAATACACGACAAAAAACTTCGATGTTTGTTTTGTGAACAAGGCTACCCATTATTGGCATTTTCATCACATACCGAGCAAAGAACAGAGTTCCAGCAGGAGTTTTTTTCCACCATCCAATTAGAATTAGTGGGCCAAATAATACAATCAAAACCAAATACCATTGATTCATTAAAAAATCACTCATAACAAGTGTAGCAGCAGTCATTGGAGGAAGAGGGATGTCAAATTTTAGAAATAATTTTGCAGTCTCTGGAAATATATATCCCACATAAAAAAGAACGGCCAGCATAAGAATAAACATTGTAATTGCAGGTGTTATTAAAGCACTACGCATATCTTTTTGAAATTGCATTCTTCGTTCAAGAAACTTTGCAGTAGCTTTGTAAATCTCAGTCATGTTACCACTCTTTGCAGCAAGCCCCAGCATATACGCAGTAAATTTACCAAAGACTCTTTCGTGTTTAATAAAAACAGTTTGGCTATCGCTACCTTTTTTTAATTCACTGTTGATTTGTTTTAATGTTTCGCGAAGTGTTTTGTTTTCTAAATCATTAATTAATAGTGTCATGATTTCACTGTAAGGCAATTTTTGCTCTAACAATTCCGCACTTATTTTTACAAAAGATAAAACTTCTTGTTCGGGAGGTTTGGGATCCCATTCAAAAAGAAATTTATTAACGGAAATTACTTGATAACCCATTTTTACAAGAGCCTGTGTCACTTCTTCTTTTGAGTAGGCTCTCTGTTCTCCTTTTATAGGAGCTTCATTCCCTTTTTTTGTCTTGTAAATAAATGTTATCTTTTTTTGAATGGACTTTAATTTAAGCTTGTGTTTATCCACTAAGGTTTTAATTTGTTTTTTACCATCGGAATATGTTGGAGCCGCAATGTTTCCACTGATAAGTTGCCCGTTTGGTTTTATTGCTGTAAATTTTAATTCAACCATGAATTTTTTCACCTATTTTATAAAAATTTAAGAACCAATTAGTTTAACAAAAATTAAGCCAAGATAATTTTATACATACACCCTATAATAAGGATTCTAAATAATCCTAACAAGTAATATTTACAAAATGAAGAGTTAGCTAAAAATATTATTTAGTTATTACTATAATTTGGGTAGTTACTAATCTTAAGTTTTTAGAATCTGTTACTTTTAATGATAATTTATATTTTTTCTTAATTGGGTTAATAAGTGAGTCAATCTCTAATTCAAACTTTCCGTCAATAAAAAAATCAGATTTTAAGGATTTGAGATATTTCTTAAATTCCTTTTCATTTGTAAAATCAGAAGTGCTTTTTCTATTGCTTCTAATTTCTTCTCTTTTTGTTTTGGAAGGTATAAATGTTACTTTGCCACTACTGATGAAACTCCGCTCAATGTCTTTTTCTATTAAGTCAGAATTTGTATTTTCATTAGATAGATTTGTTATTTTACCAACAACTATTTTAGGTTTTTGTTTTTTCTTACAGCTTGTAAACCGGTTTAAGTTCAGTATTTCATTTACAAGAGAATCGGATACAGCTTCTGAATCAGTATCTGTCCAAAATTTGTTCTCAATAATTCTTTTAGATTCTGTAGTGCTACTACTACAACTATAAAATATTTGTATTGATATAAATAAAATTAATAGTACAATTATTTTCTTTAACATTTCTCCCAATCCTATTTTTATATATATAAGCAAAATAAATGCTATTAGTTTTTTTCTGGGCTTTGCATATTTGCATCTCCTAGTGCCCTCATAATTTCAGCCTTCAAAAAACATTGTTCTCAGAATAAGTGCTATGCAACCACTTAAAATCACGGAGTCTTGAAGCTATTGCTTAGTTTCCCTCTAATGAACCATAAGTCACTTGAGAAAAAGTGATATAATATAATCA
Source organism: Melioribacteraceae bacterium (assembly GCA_027858595.1). Classification (GTDB taxonomy): domain Bacteria; phylum Bacteroidota; class Ignavibacteria; order Ignavibacteriales; family Melioribacteraceae; genus 1-14-2-50-31-20. The sequence continues at coordinate 982 of JAQICK010000333.1, read as the reverse complement.
TCGAAATTTCATGGTTAATATTTGTGCTGGATCAACTCGTTTAGAATACCATTGCACCCCCCAGTGAAGATGAGGACCTGTAGAACGCCCAGTTGTACCAACCCTGCCTATGATGTCTCCCTTTTTCACATGTTGATTTTCTTTAACAAAACTTTCGCTTAAATGTAAATAAAGACTATTCAAACCTTGTCCGTGATCTAAAATTATATGATTTCCTGCATAATAAAAATCATCTGCATTAAGCCTTACTATACCATCTGCCATTGCGAATACAGGTGTTCCCCTTGGTACTGCTATGTCAATTCCGTTGTGCATGTTTTTGTAAACACCATTTAAAACACGTTGACTTCCAAAAACACTACTTATTCTTCCACCCTTTATTGGTAGCATAAATCCAGAGTTATAAAAAGCAGTATCAGTTTTACCAATTTCACTTTTAGCTATGTTAGAAATTTCACGTTCTTTTGTAATTCTTTGCTTTAGTGAATCGGGAGTTTCGCTGAATTGTTGCTTTGTGTTATTTATCCTCTGTACTCTATATTTACGAGCAGGTAGTTTAAATTTTTTTAGCGACACCTTGCCATCATCGTGTTTAACTTTTAGAATTTTATTCCCAGTCTCTTTTGCATCAAACCCAAAAGTAAAAACTTTGGCGTTATCAATTTTTAATTCAACTTCATTAAGCCAAGCCCACTCAATGTTATTGCCTTTAGCAATAACCAAGTTCCCTTGTTCAAAAGCCCCATTGTATTTTAGTCCTTGAGAAAAACTTATAGATGAAAAGAGCAACACAGCAAAGAATATTAAGTATTTGTTCATATTAAATTTCTTTAAATTTTATTGGAAACTATAGGATTCAAAGATAACAAGATAATTGGAAAGATTAAATGTGAATTCCAGCGATTCAGGGTAAAGACAAATATATAAATTGGCTGCCCTCCAAATATGCCAATATATAGTCCTCCCCATGTTAAACTTGAGT
>JAQICK010000299.1 GCA_027858595.1 Melioribacteraceae bacterium | reverse complement strand
TAATATAAAACTCTATTTCCTCTTTTTTTGCCTTTTCTGAGTTAACCCGAAAAATATTTTCTAACTCTTGCATAAATCATTGTTTTTTATGAATTTAAAGTTCCCTCTGAATCGCTGCTATTTGCTGGTCTCTAACACCAACAGCACTTGCTTTCTTTTGTATTTCACCTGGTTTTATCATGTGTAAATTGCTTCTTTAATTGTTTCTATTTCTATGTTTTGTTGAATGCTCCATTTGGTCAATATTTTGCCACTCTTTGGAAGTTCTGTGTCTAAAAGAACAATTGATTTTGTTTTTAACTTTTGCAAGGAGTCAATTACATCTGTTTTAATTTCCAAAGTCTCTAACAGAAATCCAAGTCGCTTGATAACTGCCTGCGAATCAAATTTCTTTACATAACTCAACAAAACATCATCTCTAATTTTATCTCTCGATAAATATATCGCACGTGCAATTTCAACAACTCCTCCAGTGTAATCGGGTTTAAAGAGACAATCAATTATCGTTTTTTCAAGGTCTGAGCAAACAGCTTTGTGGAAATTGTCAATCCATATTTTTTTTATTCCAAAAAAATGTTTTTCATTATGGAAAATAAATTGGAATGGAACTTCCTTAATTTTTAATGTAGATGGACGCACTTGTTTTGAAACAACAATTTGCTCTTTTAACGAGGGCTGTGTAATTAAATTATGTATTTGTAAAGCTGAATAATATCCAATATAATAATTTGCATCTTGTACTAAATGTTCAACTAACAAATGCCAATCTGGCATAAACAATTCAGGATTTTGTTCATAAGGAATTACATAATACAAACCCCTTTTTACTCTCATTAGAAGTCCTCTGCGAGTCATGTCGCTAAGTAATTCTCTTACAGCACTTTCGTTTGAATTCGGAAGTGCCTTTTTTGCAAGGTTGGTATTAAAGCAATATAGATCTTGTTCATTAAAGAATGATAGAAGCTCACTAGATTGTTTAGATATGTACTTGTTTTTCATAGTATGTATTTAAGCTTAAAACTGATATTAAAGATATAAAAACAATTATATAATATCAAATATATCAGTAATATCAGCTATTCCCTTGTGTACTTACTACAAACAATCAGTTTTTGGTTTTTGTATTGGCTAAAACATCCCAATACGCACATTTTGTAAATGGGGACTATAGGTTGTAAGAAATTGTAGATGCTACGAATTGTTTCGTTCATCCAGCAATTGCTTTTCTAACAAAACCATCTGCTTTTTCAAGACGTGTTTTTGCAGTATCCAAATCTACATCCGCAAGAATCATCACAAGTGCTGTCTTAACGTGTCCATCGGCTTTGTTAAGGTATTCAGTTGCTTCTTCATACTCAACTCCAGTAATCATCATTACTATACGCTTGGAGCGTTCTACAAGCTTTTTGTTTGTCATCTGTAGATCAATCATCATATTTTCATATGTTTTGCCAAGACGAACAAATGCCGTGGTAGTTAGCATATTTAAAACTAACTTTTGTGCAGTTCCACTTTTCATGCGAGTTGAGCCCATTACTACTTCTGGTCCTACGTGCGGACACATTGCAATATCAACTTCATCAATATTAAAAGTATCTCTAGGAGTCGCAGTAATATAAAGAGTTGTTGCACCAATCTCTTTTGCTTTTTTAACTGCACCAATTACATACGGAGTTCTACGACTCGCTGCAATTCCGCAAACAACATCTTTGGATGTTACTCCAGCTTTAATTACATCTTCAGCACCACCACTTTCAAAATCTTCAGCCCCCTCTTTAGCAACAAACATCGCTTCTTTTCCCCCTGCGATATATCCATTTATTAAATCATATGGAGCTCCAAAAGTTGGAGGACATTCGGATGCATCTACAACGCCTAGGCGTCCACTGGTTCCGGCACCAAAATAAAAAAGTTTTCCACCATTCTTAATTGCTTCAACTATTGCATCTACAGCTTTTGCTATGTATTGAATTTCTTGTTCAACTGCTAGTGGAACCTTTTTGTCTTCGCTATTAATTATTGACAAAATCTCCTCTGTAGATTGCATGTCAATATTAACGGAATTTGGATTTTTTTGTTCTGTTGAAAGCTTGCTTATTTCTTCGAACAGTTTTTTCTCTTCTGTCATTTACTTAACTCCAACAAAACTAATTTTTTGTCCTTTGCGTTTCTCACATTAGATGGTTTGTATGCCAACTCAAAAGTTGTGTGCTTTTTAATATATGCACCATATTTTGTTTTCGCTGTGTTAAATTCTTCTGTAAGATCGCCACCTTTAATTGCCATTATGTATGCTTTATCTTTTATTAAAGGGAGTGCATATCTAAACAAAATTACCAATGGAACAGTTGCGCGAGTAACTATTAAATCAAATTTATTTGCATATTTAATTTTAAAATCTTCGCTTTCAACACGACTGTTTTCTGCTATTAATTTACCCAACTTTAATGTTTTAATAAATTCAGACACTGCGTCTATTTTTTTGTTTGTTGAATCGACAAGCACACCTCGCAACATTGGTCGAATTATTGAAAGAGGTATTCCAGGAAATCCACCGCCAGTTCCAATATCTAAAAACCTTGAAACCTTATTTGGCATATGTTCAGAAATTAGTGCGGAAATAAAGATATGGTTTTCAATTATATGGTCTTCATCTTTTCGCGAAATTAAATTTACTATCTGATTTTTATTAACAACTAAATCAGCATATCTTGCCATACGTTCTAATTGATATTCATCAGGGTGTATTTCGTTTGCAAAAAATATTTTTCTTAGTTGAAGTAAATATTGCTCTTCTTTTTCCAAAAATGTCCTCAAAAGTTAAAATTTAATTCCGCAAATATACTAATAATATAGATATATCCGAAGGAGAAACGCCCGAAATCCTTGATGCCTGACCGATTGTTCGTGGTTTAATCTTCTTTAGCTTCTCTCTACCTTCGGTAGATATTTGTTTAATTTTTTCATATTCATAATCTAATGGAATTTTTACTTTTTCTAACTTTTCCATTTTTTCTATCATTTCATATTGTCGAACAATATAGCCTTCATATTTTAATTCTATTTCTATTTGTTCAAGTGCTTTGTCATCTTCTAACAGCTCGTCTAAAATAGAGTCTTCTGTCTTTTTGTCCCGTCTCTACAATTCTTTTAGCCTTACTTCAGGTCGTTTTGTTATTTTTGTTGCACTTTCAGAATTGTCCAATTGTGATGAACCAATTTCCTCAAAGTATTCATTCACATCTTTGGGTTTATATCTTATTTCAGAAATAAGTTCTTTTCCAGAAACAATTAAAATTTCTCTCTGTTTCAATTCATCATATTTTTCTTTTGGAATTAATCCAAACTCATATCCGTATTTCATTAATCTTCTATCAGCATTATCTTGTCTTAAAATTAACCGATATTCTGCACGCGATGTGAACATTCTGTAAGGCTCGTTTGTTGATTTTCCAACAAGATCATCTATTAAAACTCCAATGTAGGATTCACTTCTATCAAGAGTAAACTCCCCACGGTTTTGGATTTTTAACGCCGCATTAATTCCAGCAACCAAACCTTGAGCAGCAGCTTCTTCGTATCCAGAGGTTCCATTAATTTGTCCAGCAAAATAGAGTCCGCTAATTTTTTTGGTTTCTAAAGTTAAATCAACTTGATATGGAGGAAAATAATCGTATTCAACAGCATAAGCTGGCCTATTCATTTTAACATTTTCTAATCCTTTTATTAAATGAAGTGCTTCAAGTTGAATGTCAGCAGTAAGCGATGATGAAAATCCATTAAGATATATTTCGTTGGAGTTTAGTCCTTCTGGCTCAATAAATAGTTGATGTTGAGGCTTATCATGGAATCGAACTATTTTATCTTCAATAGAGGGACAATATCTTGGGCCAGCTCCATTTATAATTCCCGTAAAAAGAGGTGAATCACCAAATCCTTTTTCTAAAATTTTGTGAACTTCCTCATTTGTATATGTTATATGACAACTAATCTGTGGATGAAACGGAAATTTGGATTTATCTGTAAATACAGAAAATGGCTCGGGAATTTCATCGCCAGGTTGCTCGGATAATGTTGAAAAATCAATTGTGCTACTATCCAAACGTGGAGGCGTTCCGGTTTTAAGTTTTCCAAATTCAAAACCCATTGCAGCAATTGACTGAGTTAGCCCCAAGGACGCTTCCTCACCAAATCTACCACCCGCAGTTGATTCTAATCCTGTGTACATTAATCCATTTAGAAAAGTCCCCGCAGTTAATATGAGGGCTTTACATTTAATTTCTTTACCCGAAGCAGTTTTTACGCCTGTTATTGTTTTGTTTTCTTCAAAGGCTTCGATAACTGAATCTTCCAAAACATCTAACGAGCCAACTGAACTAACAATTCGTGTAGCTTCTTTTTCGTATAAATCTCTATCTGACTGACATCTACCTGCCCAAACCGCTGGACCTTTCGATTTATTTAGAATTCTAAATTGAATTCCTGTATTATCCGCAATTTGCCCCATCATTCCACCTAGAACATCAATCTCATGAACAAGATGACCTTTAGCACTTCCACCAATTGCAGGATTGCAACTCATACGTCCCATTGCTTTTTTATCCATTGTAATAAGCAATGTTGAAACACCCATTTTTGCAGGAGCCATTGCGGCTTCAATGCCGGCATGACCTCCACCGACAACTACTACATCATAATTTTTCATTTATTATATATTTCCTTTCTACAATATCATTTTTGTTTCTCGTGAAACAATATTTATATTTACTCTTTGTTGTTTTGATCTCCCACAACACCAAAGGTCATTGAGTAGCACCCTCTTTGGGGGATGTTGTTGCTGAGCTTGTCGAAGCATCGAAATGCTGTTCGCTTCGGTACATCGCAAAAAACGCGACACTCAGTGAACTTAGGAAACAAATACTTTACTCAAAAATAAGACTCTCTTTGACTTAGGACATAAATCCATTATTAAAGAATTCTTCTACTCAGTATTCTTGTCTTGCTTAACTTGACGATCTTTATAATTAAACCAATTCTTCTTTGCCAGCTTTGGCAACTGTTCACACTCACCATTTATCAATGCTTCTTTTTTCTTTCTACTCCACCCTTGAACTTGTTTCTCTCTGTTGAATGCAAAATCAATTCTTTCATATTCTTCAAAATAGATCAGCTCAACCGGGCCATGCTTTTTAGTGAAATTTGCACCCTCTCCATTTTGATGTTCCCGCAAGCGGCGTTCAAGATTTTTTGTGCTGCCAGTATAATACGGCTGAGTTCTAAGATAGACAGCATTATTTAATCGTAATGTTATCAATAGATGATTTTAAAAATAAATTGTCATTTCGAACCCTTTTTCTTGGGTGAGAAATCTTGTGAATAGTAAGAGATTTCTATATCGCTACAAAACAAGCTCATTTCGAAATGACATTGAAAATATACTTAGAAAATAGAAAGAGCATTATTTGCTGTCTATATTAGAACTTAGCCTATAATACTTATTGTTAGAACATTTTAAAATATACATTTAGCATTTTGTTTGCATTGCTAACCCCTATTATTTGTACATCAAAATATGTTTCACGTGAAACAAAACAATTACAAATTTAGGCTTCGACTTCGCTCAGCCATCTAGCAATGCAGCATTCATTATTATTTTAAACTCAACAATTCCCGAAGGTAGCTGAGCAGAGTCGAAGCTATTTTCCAATGCAAAAATTATGAAAAATGTTATTTAAAATATCATCTGTCGTTACTTTACCAATTATTTCTCCTAGGGAATCCTCTGCACCTCTTAAATTAACAGAAATAAATTCACCAGATAAATTATTATTTAGTGAGATAACAGCTTCTTCTAAATCTCTCTTCGCTTTTGAAAGAGCATCAAAATGCCTAACATTGTTAATAACTGCTGATTTTTCTGTGAAGGAATTATTTCCTAACGATTTCTCCTTTAGCAATTCAAGAAGGTCGTTCATCCCAATATTTTCTTTAACGGATATTTTTATATCAGACCCAATATATTTGGTTTCATTAATAAGTTCATCGCCACGATCCGGTGCTTCGATACGTCGCTGAGAAGCACGACGACTCAGCATACTATTGTCTAAATCCAATTTATTTAAAACAGTAATTATTCTTTCTTCATCTATCAACTCTGTTAACTTATTGTATAACTCATTTGGAATTCCATTAACTACTTCGTCAATCAGAATTACAACATCGGAATTTTTAACAGCTTCACGGCTTCTTTCAACTCCCTCTTTCTCAATTGCATCATCTGTCAATCTAATTCCAGCAGTATCAAAAAGCTTAAATAATATTCCATCAATCGAAACCTCTTCACGAATTACGTCGCGAGTTGTTCCTGGAATCTCACTTACAATTGCTCTAGATTCTTTCAGTATGTAATTTAGCAACGATGACTTTCCAACATTTGGTTTGCCAACAATTGCAACATTAACTCCGTCTCTTAATACCCTACCAAATGAATATGTACCTAGTAACATTTCAATTTCATTAACAATGTTTTGGATTTCCCCTAACACTTTATCTTTTGATACAAACTCAAGATCTTCTTCAGCAAAATCTAACTCCAATTCAATTAAAGATGTTGAGTGTATTAACTCGGCTCTTAAAGAATCAATCTTTTTTGAAAGAATTCCATCAAGCTGATTTCTTGCACCACGTAGCGATGCTTCTGTGCGCGAATTAATAATGTCTGCAACAGCTTCGGCTTGAGTTAAATCCAATTTACCATTTAAGAACGCACGCCTTGTAAACTCACCAGGTTCTGCGAGTCGAACATCTTTTGTAACCAACTCTTCAATAATTCGCTTAACAACAATTGAGCTTGCATGAGAACTTATTTCAACAGAATCTTCTCCAGTATATGAATTCGGATTTATGAAAACCGAAACCAAAACATCATCAATTACTTCACCACTATCTGATAAAATATTTCCATAATGAATTGTGTGTGTTTTAACTTCTGTCAGTCTAGCTTTTCCTTCAAAAAAAGAATCCGTTTTTATAATAGCGTCCTTTCCACTTATGCGAATAACAGAAATTGCCCCTTCACCAACTGGAGTTGCTAGAGCTACTATTGTATCATTATGTAATAAATTCATTTTCCCAAATAGAAATTAAAAGAACCGTAAATTTACCAAATTATTAGTAATAATTATAAAATCCTTATAGCACAAGAGTTAGACTAAAATTATTCTAACTAATTTTAATACATAAAGGTGTTGACAGCTATAAATAATAATATTATTTTTCACAATTATTCTGTGTAATTTAAATTATGAAAAATAGATTTCTTAATACAATATTCACACTTGCAATTATTGCCCTAATTGGTTTTCTGGTAGGACTACCCTACTTGGAAAATACTGAGATAGAGAAAGAGGTTGCATTATTTAAGAGAAGCGAAAAAAGGATTAATGTTTCTTCATCATTTAAATCTAAAGAGTTTAAGCAGCTTCCATCTGTAGTAAAAAATTATCTGCAGAACTCAATTAAAAATAAATCTGAGTCTCCAAAAATTAGTGAGATTAATATTGTTGGAAAAACGAGAAGTGCGGAAAATGAAAACTGGATTGAAACAAAAACAAAAATTTACTTTTCACTCACATCTCCAGCGTTTATTGAAACAGCTGAAACCTTTGAGTTTTTCCCTCTGTGGATGTTAAACATTAAAACATATCTAAACAATACAGCATCAACAAGAACCAAACTTTTGTCTAGTATTCCGTTAAATAATTTTGCTGGAAACAAACTTAATCGGTCATACATAATTCTATATTTAATGGAATCCGCTTTTTCTCCAACTGTACTTCTTCCAAATAGGAATGTGCAATGGAAATGGGTAAACCCCTCCACTGCAAGTGCAATTATCTGGAATGAAAATCTTAAAGGAAGTGCTATTTTCCATTTTAATTCCAAAAACGAAGTAACAAAAATTGTTTCAAAAGAAAGATATATGCCAGGAAAATTAGACTACACAAAAGAAACTTTTACAATCCATTTAGCTAACTACAAAGATGTGGGTGATTATTATATTCCAACATATTTTGAGGTTCAATGGAATCTGGTTGGAAATGATTTTACATTTGGACGCTTTCAAATTACTGATATTTCATACGAATAAAGCTTAAACAATTTGGATATCAAATGAATAAAACTAAAATATTCATTCTCCTCCTACTAAGTCTCGCATTAATAACGTGCAGTGTACAAGAAGATAAAACCAACCAACACAATTTTGGAATTGTAATTCACGGTGGTGCGGGAAGCATGGAGAAAGCAAACTACACGGCTAAACAAATTACAGTTTATGAAAAAAAGCTTAATGAAGCTATCGAAACAGGATATTCTATTTTAGATAAAGGCGGAAGTTCTATTGAGGCAGTTGAACAAACAATTGTAGTTTTAGAAAATTCTCCTCTCTTCAACGCAGGAAAGGGTGCTGTATTTACAAGCAATGGTTTAAACGAACTTGACGCAGCAATTATGGATGGAAGCAATTTAAACGCTGGGACAGTTGCTGGAATTACAACTGTTAAAAATCCTATTAAACTAGCACGAGCTGTTATGGAAAACTCCAAACACGTGATGATGATTGGGGATGGTGCAGAAAAGTTTGCTAAAAAACAAAATATTGAAATAGTTGAGCCAAATTATTTTTACACAGAAGAACGATGGAAAATACTGCAAAGAATAAAAGAGAACGAAACAAATAAAGACGAAAGTTATTTAAATAAATATTCGGATTATAAATTTGGAACTGTTGGATGTGTTGCCCTAGATAAAAACGGGAACCTAGCTGCTGGCACCTCAACAGGTGGAATGACAAACAAAAAATATGGACGAGTTGGTGATGTTCCAATTATCGGTGCTGGCACTTATGCAAATAATTACACTTGTGCCCTATCTGCGACTGGACATGGTGAGTTTTTTATTCGCAATGTTGTTACTCACGACATATCCGCTTTAATGGAATACAAAAATTTGTCGCTTGAAGAAGCAACAAAAGAAGTTGTGATGAACAAGCTTGTAAAACAAAAGGGCGCTGGCGGGGTTATTGGTATTGACAAAGCTGGAAACATCACAATGACATTTAATACCAACGGAATGTTTCGTGGTTTTAAAACTAACGATGGAAATTCTACGGTAAAAATATTTAAAGATTAATTTTACAGAACTGTAATTGTAGTGTCCAAACTTGTTGAATCAGTCTGCCAAAAACTAAGATTATAATCACCAGGTCCCTCAATTACTACTTCAACAGGAGCTTCGAATGACGTCATTACCGCTGGACAAGCTGACTCTGTTGGAATTTGTGCATATACTGTAACTGAAATATCGTTTCCGTTTGAACTAGATGTATAATGAGAAAATTTTCCACATCCGTCATGCCAACTTGCAATTGCAATAAGTGAAACAGAGTTTGATGAAGAAATTACATTTTCAACTGATACTGTTGGTGCTTTCAATCTTAAAATATCACTTTCAACTGAATTCTCACAAGAAATAAAAGCACCCGAAAGAAACAAAAACAAAAATATTTTTTTCATCCAAAACCTCATTTTAATAGAACAGAAAAGTAACAACTAAAATAAAATTATTAATGCTTAACATTAAACAAATCCATTAATCTATTTGAACTAATTTTCCCAGTTCTACTATTGTTAGATAATACAATAATTGTTTTTTCATCCTTTAGGGAACGAATAAAATACGACCGAAACCCTTTCCACCAGCCAGTGTGATAAACTATTTTTGAACTATCTGGCAA
>JAQICK010000464.1 GCA_027858595.1 Melioribacteraceae bacterium | reverse complement strand
TCAATTATTTGGTGCTCAGAAAAGTTTGTTTAAAGGTGTGGCTCTTGTTGATTTGTTTGGAAATGGAAACTTAGTTACAGCCTTCATTACGGATGAACATGCCACAGGAATGTTTACGGTATTTGTACCTTCTGGGCCAGCCCCAACTGCAGGATTTGTTCATCACGTAAAGGCAGAATATATTACAAAAATTGATTATCCTCTAGACCAAGCTATGAGAACTATTATTAGCCTAGGAGTTGGTTCAAAAAAAATCTTGAAAAACATCATGACTTAAACTTAATAAAAACTAGTACTTAATTAACTACTATTATTTATAATAAAATTGTCTCCTAGATTATTATTTTTTTTTAATCAATTGCAATAATATGTTCAATTATTAATAATTTTTCATAATTCACCTTTTTATCTATACCATACTTTATTTCTTTATCTTTAATAAAAAAATAAAGTATGGTATAGTATATGAAATTCAACCTTCCTGATTCAACAAAAAATTGGACATCCATTATTGGTGCCACAATTGCCTCAATAACTCTGTTCATGATTATTTTTCTATTTGCAATTTCAGTTTTATTCAATCAAGGTGGTTCATATCTTGGTCTCGTCATTTATATAATATTACCTGCATTTTTAATAGCTGGTCTAATATTAATTCCAATTGGAATGGTGCGAAAAAGAACAGTACTTGAGAAAGAAAAAAAGAGTTCCGATTATAAACCTCTTCCTTTTATTGATTTAAATAACTCAAAACACAGAAACGCTGCATTTGTGTTTGTAGTTGGTACCGTTTTATTTCTGTTTGTTTCTGCACTCGGAAGTTACCAAGCATTCCACTTTAGTGAGTCAGTTGAATTTTGTGGCAAAACTTGCCATAATATAATGATTCCAGAATATACGGCGTATCAAAACTCTCCTCACGCTAGAGTAAAATGTGCCGAATGTCATGTTGGCGAAGGAGCTGATTGGTATATGAGGTCTAAACTATCTGGCTTGCGTCAAGTATATAAAACAATAATTGATGATGTTCCAAAACCCATTTCTACTCCAATACACAACTTAAGACCGGCACGTGATATTTGTGAAAAATGTCATTGGCCTCAGAAATTTTATTCACGAAGTATCAGAATGGAACGCCATTACTTAAGAGATGAAGAAAATAGTGAATGGGATATAAATCTTGAAATGAAAGTCGGCCCTAAATTTAGTGCAAAAGGATTGGAAGAAGGAATACACTGGCATATAAATCCAAATGTATCGATTGAATATATTTCTACGGATGAAAAAAGACAATCTATTCCTTGGGTAAAATACATAAATTTGGAATCAGGGGAAGAAATTATTTTTGAATCCGAAGAAAATAATGTTGAAGCAGATGATTTGAAATCATTCGAAATTAGAGTAGTGGACTGTATTGATTGCCATAATAGACCATCGCATAAATTTAATGCCCCCGAATTTTTCATTAATAATGCTATTACTGCTGGTGAAATTTCAAAGGAATTGCCAGAAATAAAATCGATTGCTGTTGAAGTGTGTATTGAAGAATATTCGTCTACGGATTCCGCATTGGTTGAAATAGAGAAAAGAATTCTTGAATTTTATGAAGAAAATTATCCAGAAATAATTGAAGAAAAGAGTGAAATTTTAGATTCTTCAATTTCACAATTGCAAAAATCATTTTCACAAAATATATTTCCGGAGATGTCAGTTAGGTGGGATAAGTATCCAATAAACATTGGACATATTAAATCTAATGGCTGCTTCAGATGCCACGATGACGAGCATGTCTCTGAAGATGGAAAGGTTATTTCAAGAGATTGTAATATTTGCCACTTAATAAATTCGCAAGGTCCACCTGAAAATATGGTGAAGACATCAATTGGTGAAGGATTGGAATTTATGCATCCTGGTGGTTACGTAGAGAAAGAAGATTGGGAAGAATCATTATGCTCTGAATGTCACGAGGGAAATGGTCCATAGAAATACTTAGTTAGAAATTATTGTAGTTCATTATATATAAATATATACTTATTTAGATATTTAGTTATTAGTCGTATGAAAATCACGATGTTGATTTTCATTTGGTTTTTACTAACTGAACGATTAATAAAAATAATAATTTCTTGCGAGGTAATATGGACAATCTATTAGAAAGTAATGATCAAATTATTAAAGATTTATCTGATCTTAATAAACGTATAAGCCGAATAGAATCCCATCTGGATATTTCAAATCAAGAATATCATGACGAGACCCTTCCAGATAAAAACAATAAAAAAACAGAAGAAGAAAAAAAATCGTTAGAATTTGAGATTGGACAATTTTGGTTCGCTAAAGCTGGCATTGTTGTACTTGCTCTAGGAATTGCCCTTGTGCTCTCACTTCCATTTGATAGTTTTCCGTCATTTATTCCAAGTTTATTTGGGTTTATCATTGCAATAATCTTATTCGGTGTTTCTAAACTTTGGAGAAATTCCTTTGATCTAATTTCTCGGTATTTATTTGGTAGTGCCTTCTTACTTCTCTTTTTTTCCACATTAAGGCTTCACTATTGGGGAAATAATCCATTTATTACAAATCTAATTATCGAAGCTATTCCATTATTAATAATTGCATCTTTTCTTTTATTCATTTCAATTAAGAAAGAATCAAGTTATCTTTTTAATATCGGTTTAACTTTAGGATTTATTTCTGCGTTAGTTTCTGGTGAGACTTATATAATATTTTTAGGGATATTAGGCTTAACCGCTTTAAGTTCATATATAAAAATCCACTACGAGTGGGGTCGTCTTTTTTATTATACAATTTTTCTTTCTTACCTAACTCATCTTCTTTGGTTTATTAATAACCCATTAATTATTGGCAACAAAATTGGTTTAGTTAGTGAACCCTACGTAAATATTTTCTTCCTTATGTCATATTTAATTCTCATTGCAATTGGTAATATTTATAGAAAATCTGAATTTGGTGATGAAAAGCAAAATGTAATAAGTAGTTTTATTAATAGCTTCGGGTTCATTATTTTATTCGCTTTTATAAGTCTTACACAATTTAAGTCAGAAATTACTATTTCGTTCACAGCTGTTTCAATATTGTTTTTATTGCTAGCATTTTTGTACTGGAAAAAGGAAATGGCTAAATATTCGATATTTTTCTTTTCAATGTTCGGATATGCGGCATTAAGTACTTCAATTATAAATATTTTTGATGTACCAGATGTTTTTATTTGGTTGTGCTGGCAAAGTATTTTAGTAGTTTCTACTGCAATCTTATTTCGTTCCAAGATTATTATTCTTGCAAATTTTTTAATATACCTTGCTATTGCAATTGCAACTATGTCATTTTCTGGTAATTCGGCTATTAGCTGTATAAATATTGGTATAGTTGCCTTACTCAGTGCAAGAATCTTAAATTCACAAAAAGATAGACTTGATCTTAAAACTGAATCCATGCGAAATGCATATTTAACAATTGCATTCTTACTCCTACCTTACTCAACATTTTTATTGGTTCCAATAGAATACGTTGGACTCACTTGGCTAGCTATTGCAATTCTCTACTATGTATTTAGTGTTTTTCTTAATAATAAAAAATATAGATGGATGGCAATAATAACTCTTGCAATAACAATTTTATATACATTGTTATTAGGAATACTACATCCAGACAATGAATTAAAAGTTCTATCTTTTATTATTGTAGGCGGAGTATTGATAGCTATATCAATTGTCTATACAAAAATTAAGTCAAAGGATAAAATAGAAAATAGAGGTGATTAAATTATTAAACTAAATATTTATTAACTAAGGTGGTAATATTTTATGGGAACAAATAGAAGAAAATTTTTAAATTCACTTTTGAGCATTGGAAGTCTTGGTGCTCTTTCAGCAATAATATACCCAATTATATCTTATTTAATTCCTCCAAAAATAGCGGAAGTAAAAGTTAATTCCCTTAAAGTTGGTCCAGTCGCTGAGTTTAAGAATAATAGTTCAAAAATAGTGAAGTTTGGTAGAACACCTGTAATATTAATCAGAACCGTTGATGGCAATTTCAAAGCTTTGGAAGCAACTTGCACACATCTTGACTGTTTAGTTCAGTATAAAAATGACACACAACAAATTTTGTGCGCTTGCCATAATGGAATTTATGACCTTCAAGGTAGAAATGTTTCAGGCCCACCTCCAAAGCCGTTAAATGAATATGTAGTAAGTACAATTGATGGTGAAATCAGAATAACTTCACAAGATGAGCGCTCATGAAAAATAAAAATATAACAAAAATTGAAAATTGGCTTGATGAAAGATTTGATTTATCTCCTATCAGAAATCTGATTAGTCATAAAAAAGTACCAGTCCATGGTCACTCAATTTGGTACTACATGGGTGGAATTAGTTTATTCCTGTTTATGATACAGGTCTTTACTGGTCTTCTCTTGTTAATGTATTATATTCCTGGTGAAGATAATGCATATGAGAGTGTTCAGTTCATAATAACCAAAGTTGATTTTGGATGGTTAATAAGGAACTTGCATAGTTGGGCAGCAAATTTAATGGTTTTCTTTGTGTTCCTTCATATGTTTAGTGTCTTCTTTACAAACGCTTTTAGAAAGCCGCGTGAATTAACATGGGTTACTGGGTTCGTATTGCTTCTCTTAAGTATGGGTTTTGGATTTAGTGGATACTTATTACCTTGGAATGAATTAGCATTTTTTGCAACAAAAATTGGAACTGATATTGTTGGTGTTGTACCATATTTTGGTGATTCATTAAAAATAATTCTTAGAGGTGGCGAGGATGTTACTGGAGCTACTTTATCAAGATTTTTTGGAATCCACGTTGCAATACTTCCCGCTATATTTACAACACTCTTAGCTATTCACCTTATCTTTGTACAGAGACAGGGAATGAGTGAGCCTGAAGAATTTGAAAAACTTAGCGAAAAAGAAAAGAAATATATTCCATTCTTTCCAAATTTTGTTTTACAAGACGCCCTACTTTGGATAATTGTTTTAATAATTTTACTGGGATTAACAGTCTTTTTCCCTTGGGAATTAGGATTAAAAGCCGATGCTTTGGCTTCAGCTCCAATTGGAATAAAACCAGAGTGGTTTTTTATGTTCATGTTTGAAACATTAAAACTACTTCCAGCACATATACTATTTCTTGAAGGAGAATTAGTAGGCATTTTTGGTTTTGCGGTTGTTGGAATAATTTGGATGTTTATCCCATTTATTAAACTTTCAAAAAAGAAAGAATTAAATAGCAAAATTATTCGATGGGTTGGTCTTTTCTCACTTATCTATATAATTGTTTTCACAATTATTGGATACTTATAATAGGATTTGAAAATGAATAAAAAATATTTATATGAAATTTGCTCTATTTTAATAATATTTTCTGCAATCTCTATTTTTGGCGTACAGTCTGATGCTACAAATAATTCTTCAAAATATGTAGACGAGTGTATTAAATGTCATATGGAAAATGAAATGATGCCCGAGCACTTTTCCCAAACTGATGTACATTGGCAGAAAGGACTCTCATGTGCTGGTTGTCATGGTGGATTATCCAACGAGCCGGATGAAGAAAAATCTATGAGCAAAAGTAACGGTTTTGTAGGTGTTCCAAATAAAAAGGAAATACCAGAATTCTGTGGTAAGTGTCATTCCGATATTAGCAAAATGCAATTATATCAGCCAAGAATTACAACTGATCAGGTTTCTCAATATTATGTTAGCAAACATGGAAAGCAATTAAAAGTGGGAGACCTAAATGTTGCTACATGCACTGACTGCCATACAACGCATGAAATTTTACCGGCATCTGATACTAGGTCAACAGTTTATCCAATTAATGTTCCTAACACTTGCAATGCTTGTCACGGTGATAGTAAGCTTATGGAAAAATACAATATGAAAGCTAATCAGGTTGAAGAATACTCACAGAGCGTTCATGGAATTGCATTGTTAAAAAATCTTGATGTTGGTGCTCCAGCATGCAATGATTGTCATGGTAATCATGGAGCGATACCACCTGGTGTGGAATCTATTTCACATGTTTGTGGATCTTGTCACGTAAATAATATGAATTATTTTAATAACTCTGTTATGGCTCAACCATTTTCTGATAACGGTATTAATTCATGTGAACAGTGTCACGATTATCATTTAATTGAAAAACCCAATGATGAAATGCTAAATGTACATGAATCATCAACATGCACTGACTGTCATTCAAGTAGTGACGAAGGTTATTTATCCTCAGAATTTATGTATAATAAAATTAAAGACTTATCATTTCTTTACGATTCAACAAAAGTTATATCTGAAGAAGTTCATATAATGGGAATGAATAATATTGAAATTGAATATTCTTTGAAAAAAATTAAACAGAGTCTTATTCAATCGAGAACTATAATTCATACTTTTGATACTGCTCAAGTTTTTGCAAAAGCTGATGAAGGAATACTTGCATCAACAAATGCACTCATTTTAGCTGATAATGAAATTGAAGAATACTTTAATAGAAGACTCGGTTATGGGATTACAACATTTATTTTCATACTGCTCGCCGCAGCATTGTATTGGAAAATAAAAGGTTTGAAAAGTTAAGTGAAATTAAAGGTATTATTTATCAAGGAACATTTGATTAAAATCTTTTAGTGAGGTTAAAAAATACTCGCGAATAATTATTATCTACTTCAAATGTTCCTTCATAATTTAATGAAAGCGATAATTGTTTAAATATTCTCAAACTTAAATTAATTCCAGCAATAGTTTGTTCGGCTAAGTTCTAAGTAATTCAGCATTATTTAATTGTAATGTTATCAATAGATGATCTAAAAAAAGAATTTGTCATTTCGAACCCTTTTCTTGGGTGAGAAATCTCGTGAATAGTGGGAGATTTCTCAATCGCTACAAAACAAGCTCATTTCGAAATGACATTGAAAATATACTGAGCCAATAAAATAGAATTATTTGCTGACATTATTAGAACTTAGCCGTATTTGTTTAATAACTTCACATAGATTCTGTGCCTTATGTGAAACCCTTGACCAAATCTAATACGAAAATAGTAAATCACTCCTTCTGCATAAATTCAAATATTATTATTTATACAAGCAAAGTCTTTTCAGCATGGCAATAAAAAAGCCCAGAATTAAAGAACTCTGGGCTTGGTAGAATCAACAAATTGTTGAATACTATTTTGAATTATCTAAATACAGTTCTATTCTTCTGTTCTTAGCTCTGCCTTTTCTATCTTTATTAGAGTACTTAGGCTGGCTTTCACCGTACCCTTTATAGCTCATGCGTGTTTCGTCAATTCCTTTAGATGCAAACCAATCATAGACTGATTTAGCTCTCTTACTAGAAATTTTCTGATTCGCTTTTGCTGAGCCACTAGCATCGGTATGACCTTGAATTTCAAATCTAGCATCAGACATGGCAAGAATCCCTTTTGCCTTTGGAAGAACGCTTTCCAATTTAGCTACTGCTTCCTTCGAAAGTTTTGCACTATTTAATCCGAAAGAAATTTCTAGATCTAAAGAAGCAACGTCATCTTTTGGATCTAATGGATTTTTATTAAGTTGAACTTCTAAGAAGTCGCCAACGCCACCGCCATCAGTATCAGCAGCAAGTGGATTGGTTTTAAGTTCGTTAACTTCTCTACCATCGGCTAATTTATCGCCATCACTATCTGAATTATTTGGATCAGTTTTGTAAGTATTAAATTCGCTTCCATCTTTTAATTCATCACTATCAGAATCAGCTACTAGTGGATCCGTCATAGAAGTATTTAATTCGGCATAGTCGTTCAATTTATCGTTGTCAGTATCGCTCTTTGTTGGATCAGTTTTAAATTTATTAACTTCTTCACCATCAGCAAGTTTATCACCATCTGTATCAGATTTAAGAGGATCTGATTTATAAGTAATAACTTCTGCAAAATCATCTAAACGATCTTCATCGCTATCTTGTTTTAATGGATTAGTATTGTAGGTAATAACCTCTTCGCCATCTTTTAATTTGTCGCCATCAGAATCAGCATTTTTAGGGTCAGTGTTATACTTGGTCATTTCAACACCATCTTCTAACCCATCAGAGTCAGTATCTTTATTATTTGGGTCTAGACCAAGCTCACGTTCATCGCAATCACCAATACCATCATTATCAGAATCTTTAGAACAGCTTTCACTAGAGTATGCAATTCCAAGACCAAAAGCCCACCATGAATCGTTTGCTAAAAATTCGTCTGCTCCGCCTGCAGGATTATATCCAGTCATATGTTCAGTAAAAGAAACATTTAAAGTTGCATGAAGGTCCAGAATTAGTGACTCTCCTAATGCAAATTCAGAACCTACCCCAACTGGGACTAAAATATCGGTATAACTTGCGTTAGGTGTATTAGAAGCTGGGTCAATAGGTTTAGTTACATTATCCCAATACACTCCTCCAATACCAGCAGTTAAATATGGGTTCCAAGAATTACTTACAATTGGAGAAAATAATATTCTTAAATCTGCTGGAATAATTGTGGTTTTAACTTCGTTCTCAGATTTGTCCTTCATTGTAAGTTGACCATATCCAATTCCAACGCCAAGATCAAAATATCTTCCTAATTCAAATCGCATAAACGGCCGAACTTGGAATGAAAGTCCATCAGGGTCAAAATATGTATCAGGAGAAACGTAGGACGCTTGTACACCAAGTTTATAGGCGTATTCGTTTAGCTGTGCATTTAGATTTGTAGAAAAAATGGTGAGAATAATAAAATAGAAAAGAAATAACTTTACTTTTTTCATGTTTGCCTCACATTTTATTTGAAATGATTTAAGGGTAAATAATAAACTCTTTTTGTTTACGAATAAAAAATATTACTTTATTTCATTACTTGCTAAATATTTTTTCTAATCACCTAGTTCAAGCGTTTGGTCATTATGCTCAACTTGTGATAAAAATTCTACATTAGGATTTTTTTCTTGTGCCCTTGCTAGTGCATAAGATGACTCTGCAATAAAAACATATTCATCTGTTTTATCAACATATAGTGAGTTTGAACGGAGTCTTTTTATTTCATCAATATCATCTTCTGTTTTATATCTAAGCCAAAATGCCTTGAATGCGTTCATGTAGGTGAAATCGACAGTTGCTCCAAACTCTTGTAACAAACGATATTTAATCACATCAAATTGCAATTCGCCAACAACACCAATCACTTTTCTGTTTGTATCTGTTTGAATAAATAATTGTGCAAGCCCTTCATCAGTAAGTTGACGTAATCCTTTTTCTAGTTGTTTAGATTTAAATGGATCTTTATTCATAACTATTCTGAAAATTTCTGGAGAGAATCTTGGAATACCT
The DNA here is from genome assembly GCA_027858595.1 of Melioribacteraceae bacterium. Classification (GTDB taxonomy): domain Bacteria; phylum Bacteroidota; class Ignavibacteria; order Ignavibacteriales; family Melioribacteraceae; genus 1-14-2-50-31-20. The sequence goes on along the minus strand of JAQICK010000464.1, from coordinate 1,453 downwards.
TTAAACATAAAGGTTTCACCTTCTGTAAGTGTATCACCAATTTTAAATGTGTCGGAATCGTAAAGCCCAATAACATCACCGGGATAAGCAGATTCGACAAGTGTTTTACTTTGAGCTAAGAAAGATGCTGGGTTGGGAAATTTCAGATCTCTATTTAATCGCACATGATGGTAATATGTATTTCGTTCAAATGTTCCAGAACAAATTCGTACAAACGCCATTCTATCCCTATGTTTAGGATCTATGTTTGCGTGTATCTTAAAAACAAATCCGCTAAATTTTTCATTAGTTGGTTCAATTATACCTTTAGTCGTTTCTCGCGAAACTGGATTTGGAGCAATATCAACAAAGGTATCAAGTAGTTCTCTAATTCCAAAATTATTTAATGCACTTCCAAAAAAGACTGGGGCAAGGTTTCCTGCAAGATAATCATCCCGACTAAATGTATCGTAAACTCCATCTACTAGTTCTACATCCTCTTTCAATTTTATTGCATCTTCGCCAAAAGTTTTAATAAGTTCAGGGTCATCAATACTATTAAACGATTTTACATCATCTTCTATATACTGTTTGTTAGCCTTATAGAACGAGAATGAATTTTGAACCATATTATAAACGCCTCTAAAACTAATTCCTATTCCAAAAGGGAAAGTTAAGGGTCGCACTTTTATGGATAGTTTTTCTTCAATTTCATCTAACAATTCAAATGGGTCTCGCCCTTCCCTATCAAGTTTATTAATTAAAACTATTACGGGAGTTTTTCTCATTCGGCAAACACTCATTAATTTTTCTGTTTGCTCCTCAACTCCTTTAACACAATCGATTACAAGAATTACGCTATCAACGGCAGTGAGTGTTCTGTAAGTGTCTTCTGCAAAATCCTTATGTCCAGGTGTGTCTAGTAAATTAATTTTATAGTTTTTATAATCGAACGATAGCACAGATGAAGCAACCGAGATACCACGCTGTTTCTCAATTTCCAAAAAATCGGAAGTCGCAGTTTTTTTTATTTTGTTAGATTTTACAGCACCAGCAATTTGAATAGCACCACTAAATAAAAGAAGTTTTTCGGTTAGTGTTGTTTTACCGGCATCAGGGTGGCTAATTATAGCAAATGTTTTTCTTCTCTCAATCTCTTTGATATTACTCATATAATCTTAACTCAACAATAATTTACTTTTGGGAAATTCAAATTTCCTTCTATAATATGAATTACGATAGAAGGAATTTCAGCTTAAATATTTTTGGAGTGCAAATATACTGAATCTTCAAGATTTTATTATGGAATTATTCGAATTATGTTCAACCTATCTGTTCAAAATAAATATATGTGCTAATTTTATTCATTTAAAAACTGCAAAAAAATCTTGATATAGAATTAAATTAATCTTAATTTAGTGAACAGATATTCACTATAATATTTTAATAAAAGAACCATAAATATGTTAATGAC
>JAQICK010000467.1 GCA_027858595.1 Melioribacteraceae bacterium | reverse complement strand
GAATAATCGAATAAAAAAAAGATAAATTGAGATAACTACTTTATTTTTTCAAACTTTTGAATGAATCCTTTGGCAATGCAGGAAAGGCATTTGCAGTTAAGCCTGAAATTATATTATTTTCAAAAAGTTTACTACCTCTATATGCAATCATTGCAGCATTATCTCCGCAGAACTCGATATCTGGAATTACTAATTTTTTATTATATTTTTTTGCAAGTTCTGAGAATTTATTTCTAATTGCTTTGTTTGCTGCAACTCCACCAACAAGCGAGAGTGAGTTAACGTCATAATTATTAATTGCTTTCTCAACTTTTTTATACAATGCACGCACAACCGCATCTTGAAATGATGCTGCAATATCGGGTTTGTCAACTTCTGGAATATTTTCTGCATTCTTATATTCCTTCTGAATATGGCGAAGAACCGATGTCTTTAATCCGCTAAAAGAAAAGTCATATTCCCCTTTTAAGTTTGCTACAGGAAAAAGAACAGCTTTAGGATTTCCTTTCTCTGAATACTCTTGAACTTTGGGTCCACCAGGGTAACCTAGTCCTATCATTTTTGCTACTTTATCAAATGCTTCGCCAGCTGCATCATCAATTGTGGTGCCTAGTCTAGTAATATTTAACTCATCTTCAACTAAAAGCAAAAGAGTATGTCCGCCTGAAACTACTAAAGTTAAAATTGGATAATCTGGTTTTTCCTCCATTAAAAATCCAGAATAAATATGCCCTTCAATGTGATTTACAGCCACGAAAGGTTTATCAAGCGAATACGCAAGAGCCTTGCCAAAATTTAATCCAACAAGAAGTGCTCCAATTAATCCAGGACCAGCAGTGGCTGCAACAACATCTATTTCATCCTTTGAAATTTTTGCTTCTTCCAAAGCTTGTTTAAATAACGGAGCAATTATTTGCAAATGTGCTCGGCTCGAAAGTTCAGGAACAACTCCTCCGTATTTTACATGGAAATCTTGAGAAGCTATTAAGTTTGCTAATATTTTTCCATCTCTTAAAATTGAAACAGAAGTTTCATCGCATGATGATTCTAGACCAAGTGTAATCATTAAATTCCTAAACTAATCTGTAAATGGAAGAAAACTCTTGAACATAGTCCAAGCAAGTTTAGGATTTTCCTGCAAACGACGAACAGCATAAAAATACCATTGCTCACCAAATGGGACATAGACACGCATTTTGTGTCCGTCATCTAATATTTGCTGACGTAATTTTTCAGTTACACCATATAACATTTGAAATTCATATTTATCATTGGAAAGATTTCTCTCGGCAATAATCTTATAAGCTCTATCAACAATTGGTTTATCGTGTGTGGCAATTCCAACATAACAGTCATCATCAAACATTTGGTTTAGATTTTTGATAAAATTATCACGAATTTCATCTTTTCCTTTATATGCAATCTCTTTTGGCTCAATATAAATTCCTTTACACAAACGGTAATCGGTTTTAAATTTATTCATATCAATAACATCATCCAAAGTGCGGTGCAAATACGATTGCACAACAATTCCAACATTTTCTGGATATTTTTCAAAAAGCTTTTTATATAACTTTAAAATATTATCCGTTCTTGGAGAGTCCTCCATATCAATGCGAACAAAATTGTTGTATTTTTTAGCTCGCTCAAGAATTACACAATATTGTTCAAAACAGAAATCGAAATCAATATCAAGACCAAACTGAGTTGGTTTTGTAGAAATATTAGAATTCAGTTTTTCGTTTTCTATTGTGTCTAGTAACTCTAAAAATTGAATAACAAAATTTTGAGCATCTTCTTTTTTTGTGACAGATTCGCCCAAAACATCCATTGTTGCAGTAATGCCTTTGGAATTTAAATCTTTTGCAACTGCCACCCCTGCGGGTAATGATTTACCTGCAATGTATTTCTTAGCAAATAAATATATCACAGACTTGGGCATTATTTTTACCGTGTTTACAATTAAATTATGAATAGGATTCAAGTTCTCACCAAATTATTTTTCAATAGTGAAATTTAGTTTCCCTTAAATAATTATGCAAGATTATAAATTAAATTACACAAATATTTTTCACTTTTTCAATTAGAATACAATATGATTTCTTGCTAATTGCAATCTAAGATTCTATTGGAAATGTTCTAAAGCAATATTATTTTCATGTTGGAATTATTAATATTTAGAATGGTAAAAAGATGAAACAACTAACCCATGAAGAAGTAAGAGTTTTAGGTTCAATTTTAGAAAAGCAATACACAACTCCGGCTTATTATCCAATGACTATAAATTCTATTACTAATGCTTGTAATCAAAAGTAAAGCCGTAATCCAGTAGTATCGTATGATGAATCACTTGTGGAAGATACAATTAGTGGATTAAGAGACAAACAACTTTCTGGAATAGTTACTAGTAGCGATTACCGTGTTCCCAAGTACACACAAGCTTTTGGTAGATTTTATAATTTAACAATTAAAGAAGTTGCTATTCTTTGTGTATTGTTTTTACGAGGTGCTCAAACTGTAGGAGAAATTAGGAGTAGAAGCAGCAGAATATATGATTTTAAAGATTTAGCTGAAGTTCATGAAACATTTGATAAGTTAATGAATAAAGAAGATGAAGCCTTCATAATTAAACTCCCCAAAGATTCTGGACGTGAGCATAGATACACACATCTATTTTGTGGCGAACCTGAAATAACAGTTCAAGTTGAGAAAAGTAATAAGGTAAATATTGATGCAAGAGTAAATGAATTAGAAGATGAAGTTCTAAAGATGAAAGAAGAAATTATATCCTTAAAAGATGAGTTTGATAAATTCAGAAAAGAATTTGAATAAATTTACTTAAATAATTTTTTTACAAAAAGTGTTAAATCTTTTTTTTTCTGCTTAAGATAGCTTTGGCAAAACATCGGAATAACAAAAACAGATGTCATTCCCGAATGTTTTTATTGGGAACCTTGTGCAATAAGAAGAGATTCCGGATAAAAGATTGCAGGAATGACACTTGTAAATGGAAACTATTTGATAGTAACAGGTAATATTCATTTCCAATATTTTAGAACATACCTTTTTGATTTTGGTTATAAAAAAAAACAAAGGCAAGACCTAAACATTGCCTTAAAAAAAACGAATTGTTTTTTCTTCTAATTGTTTAAATGTTCATTAACAATTTTTTCTGTATCAAGGGCAATAACTAATTCTTCATCAGTAGGAATTCTTAAAATTCTTGCTTTTGATTTTTTTGTAGCAATATCCATTTGACCTTTAGCAATATCATTTTTACCCAAGTCTAATTCTAAACCAAGATATTTCATATTTTCACACACTGCTTTTCTTACTCCGGTGGAGTTCTCTCCAATTCCACCAGTAAAAACTAAGGCATCTAACCCACCCATTGCTGCAATATAAGAACCGACATACTTCTTAATTCTGTAAGTAAAAATATCGAATGCATATTTAGCTCTTTTATCTCCTTCGGCAACGGCTTCTTCAAGTTCGCGCATATCAGAACTCTCACCACTAACTCCGATAAGGCCACTATGTTTGTTTAAAAGGGCATTCATTTCACGTACATCCAATCCTTCTTTTCCCATAACATAAGTCACTATAGAAGGATCTAAATCACCACTACGAGTCCCCATTAATAATCCTTCAAGTGGCGTAAAACCCATTGAAGTATCAATTGAAACTCCTCTATCAATTGCAGCAAGAGACCCACCATTTCCTAAATGAGCAGTAATTATTTTTAATTCTTCGTATGGTTTACCTAGCATTTCAGCTGCTTTTTTTGAAACAAATCTATGAGACGTTCCGTGAAATCCATAGCGACGAATTTTGTAGCGTCGGTACAGTTCATATGGAATTCCATAAAGATAAGCATGTGGAGGCATATTAGCATGGAACGCTGTATCGAACACACCAACTTGCGGAGTTTTTAGCAAATGAGATTGAGCTGCTTTTACACCTTTAATATTTGCTGGATTATGTAACGGAGCTAATTCAATATTTTCTTTTAACACTTCCATAACTTGTTTTGTAATTAGTACTGAGCCGGAAAAATCTTCACCGCCGTGCACAACTCTATGACCTACAGCGTCAATTTCTGACTTATCTTCTATTACTCCATGATTTGGAGATAATAACACTGCAAGCACATATTCTATAGCAATTGTATGGTCTAAAATTTCACCAACTATTTTAATTTTTTCTTTTCCTTTTGGAACGTGAGTTAATACTGCACTGCTCATTCCAATTCTTTCAATTTGTCCTTTGGCAAGTGCTTCGCTCATTTCAGTATCAATAAACTGATATTTTATTGAAGAACTTCCAGAATTTAATACTAATATTTTCATCTAACTTTGCATCCTATCTTAATTTTTTTAACAAATAATTTAATTTGAAATTTTATTTCCATCCTCGTCGTACTTAAAAAATCCTTCGCAACTCTTTTTACCTAATTTTTTATCACGAACTTTTTGTCGAAGAATTGGACATGGACGATAGCGTGGTTCTCCGAGAGCATTCCAAAGTTCTTGCATCCAATGGAGAAGTTCATCCAACCCTATAGTATCAGCTAATTCTAAAGGTCCAATTTGCAAATTGTAACCAAGTTTCATTGCAATTTCAATATCTTCTGCAGAAGCAATTCCTTCTAATAAAACATACATGGCTTCGTTTAAATAAGGAACTATCACTCTGGTAGTTACAAATCCTGGATACTCGTAAACTTCAATAGGACGTTTTCCAATTTTTTCTGCAAAAGCTTTGGTTCGTGTAACTGTGTCGTCAGAAGTTTCTAATGCTTTAACTACTTCAACTAAATTTACTTTTGGAACTGGATTTAAAAAGTGCATCCCAATAATTTTGTCAGGTCGTTTTGTAGTTTCAGCTATTTTTGTGAGACTTAAAGTTGATGTATTTGAGACAAGAATTGTATTTGGTTTTGCAACTCTATCTAAAACAGAGAATATTTTTTGTTTTGCGTCAAAACTTTCTTCAACAGATTCAATAATGAAATCGGCTTCTTTAACTTCGTTAATATCTAATGACCACTGAATACGACTCATTATCGATTTCATTTCACTTTTTGCCATTGCCCAGCGAGCAATTTCGTGATCCATAGTTCTGGTAAGCTGTTCTTTAGCTTCATTTACATTTTCGATGGATTGTTCAATCATCAGCACATCAATTCCTGAGGATGAAATTGTTTGTGCAATTCCCCGCCCCATAACTCCGGCACCAATAATTGCCACTAACTCTATTTTATCAACCTCTTCGGGTTGGACCATTTCTCCTAATAAATCGGAAAGAGAAACTTCATTTTTCTCACTCATTTTTATCCTTGCAAACTTTAATTGTTTTTATTGTCAAACGTAAACAACTTGCAAGTTCTATACCATAAAAAAAGATTACTATTAAGTGAATTAGTAATCTTTTTTACTAAAAATGAAAATTGATGAGTAAAGAATAAGAATTATGTAAACAATTGATGTAAGTATTGTGGCAGGATTCTCAATTGGGTTTCCAACAGCAAATGAAGTTGTTATACTAGACAAATCTGAAGTTTGAGGAATTATATAGTAAAGCAATTCAAAAATAGTTTTCATCAAATCATTATCAACAAATGAAAATATTGAATCTCTTGAAGATAAAATTGGAGAGAATACAAAAAAGATTAGATAGGAAACTACTAACGAAAACATTGAGCTTTTAGTTAAAATTCCAATTAAAATAATTAGAGAATAAATAGATGCAAAAGCCAGAGTAATACTAATTGACGAAAGAAGAAAATCTGGTTCCCAAACGCTAAACTTTAATCCTATTAAAACCCAAAGCATAAATATTGCATAAAATAGATTTATGAAGACCATAGCAGTTCCACCAAAAAATTTACCCAAAACAACTTGAGCACGTGAAACTGGTTTTGAAAGTATTAAATCAATGTTACCCTTTTCAAGAAGTGATGGAATAAATCCGGCAACTGAAAAAATTGAAATAAATAAACCTCCAGCGTAGAGTGGATAAATCAAAAACATTTTAATTCCATTAGCAATAGAATTATCAAAACTTGTTGGCTGACTACTTACAAAGCCTCCAGAAAAAGAATCCGCAGAAATAAAACCAAATAAAAGAGCAAATACAATAATCACAAAAGTTGAAACTGAGAAGAAAAAGAGAAAAATCTTTTTAGATAATGCTTCACGAAAAGTTAAGAGTGCAATGGTATAAATGTTTTTCATTTCTTACCTCCCCTTTCATCGGTTATTAATGAGACAAAAAGTTCTTCCAAAGAATTCTTCTGGATTGAGATTGTTTTAATATTTATACCATTCTTTCGCAAGCTATCAATAACAAAATTAAGTTCTAAGTTATCCTTCACATTTACACTTAGCTTTTTACTACTTTCAAGTTTAATACTAATGTTGTCAAACGAGGCTTCAGCAGAAGAAGGACTAGCATATTTTGCATTTACAAAATCAGGACTAATAGGGTTTTGTGTTTCAATTATGTAGGCTTCTTTTGTTGTTGTTAAGTCATCAACTCTCCCCATTCTTAATAATTTACCAGAATCCATTATTGCCACTCTATCACTAACTAGCTCTACCTCAGATAATAAATGACTATTAAGGAATATTGTAGTACCATTATTTTTTAAATCAATTAAAATATCACGAATCTCTTTTCGCCCGATAGGGTCAATTCCATCAGTGGGTTCATCTAGAAAAATCAATTCAGGATTGTTCATCATAGCTTGAGCTAAACCTAGTCGTTGCATCATTCCTTTAGAAAACTTACCAACTTTTAATTTCTTCCATTCGCTCATACGTACTAACGACAAGAGTTCATCAATTCTTTTATCAGAGTTAATAGGTGAATTTCCACCAAGCTGAGAAAAATATTTTAGAGTTTCTTCTGCCGTTAGATAATTAGGAAACCTATGGTTTTCTGGAAGAAATCCAATTCGATTTTTTATTCTATAATCACTAATTGGTTTTCCTAGTAGTTTAGCACTTCCAGTAGTCGGTTGCACTATTCCGAGTAGTGTTTTTATTAAAGTCGTTTTACCTGCACCGTTAGGTCCAAGCAAACCAAATATTTCTCCCTTTGAAACGGATAAGGAAAAGTTATTTAAAGCTGTAACTTCAATTTTACTTTTACCACCTTTATAAACTTTAGTAAGTTCTTTTACTTCTATTGCATTCATTTTAAATACTCCTTTTGAAAAACTAAAATAATGAAAATCTTATCAAACAGTTCTATTTTCACATTCTAAATCATTTTATTTACTTTCTTGCTAGTTCTTAATAAGTTTAACTTGAATGGCAATAGTTTCATTAACAATAATCCGATTGGATTTGGAGAAATCAAGATTGGAACTGGTATTGAAAACTAATAAAATACTCTAAATTTCTTGAAGCGTTTAATTTGACAAATTCGGCTGTGTTCTATGAACATTTCCTTAAAAAGTAAAAACCTTCAAAGAAAATCTTTGAAGGTTTTTGGTGAGATTAAGAATAATAAAACTGCTTTATATTTTAGCTTTTATTCTATTTAAAGTTTAGGTCATATGACCCTATGAGTTCTTAATTTTGTAATAAAAAAGGAGAACTAACTATGGTCAAACAACCAAATTGTGATTCTTACGGTATTAAACGTTTAGAATCGA
>JAQICK010000367.1 GCA_027858595.1 Melioribacteraceae bacterium | reverse complement strand
GTCATTGATGCCTTATATTTGTTTTTCGCAAAATTAAGATAAAACTCTATTTCCACTTTTTTTGCCTTTTCTGAGTTAACACGAAAAGTTTATTTCCAGTTATCATAAACATTACACATATGATAACCTCTTGTATTTATTCGCTTTACACCCTCATGGGGTCATTTGATACTATTTTACTAGTGTTGTTACTTCACGACCTAGGATGTCGTAGATCTTGAGTGTTACAAACCCTCCCCCAGCCCCTCCAAGAGGGAATTTTGTGAAGATACAATTGAATAATTAATTATTGTACTAGGGTTAAACGGACTTTTAAGATTTGTGTAATAAATTCCACTTAAAACATCTTATATTAATTCAGATAAAAGAAAAACCCCTCACCTTGTTTAAGATGAGGGGTTTTTAGATTGAATATTTAACTAATATTATTCTACAGTACCACCAACGGAAGCAGAAGCAGTTCCGTTTGGTCCGTTAACTGTTACTGTTACTGTTGCGTTTGCTGCAGTAATTTCTCCAGGTTTTGAGTCATACAATGTAAATGAGAAACTTGTATTTCCTGTTTGAACATCTGGCATTAGTATAGAAACATCTCCACTAACTGCAGCATCACCATCTGTTTGAACAGCTACTGAGTACGTATTTCCAGGAGCCAAAGGATTTCCGTTTTCATCCATTACTGAGTATGTAAATGTTTGAGAACCACCATCGGCAATATTAAATGCCTGTGGAGCAATTACTATATATGGATAACCAGAATAGAGAACTCGAGTTTTGGTTGTAATTTGCACATCGTTTTCATCAATTGTTTCACCAGTTACATAGAAGAAACCAGGTCCATAAGTTGGGTCATTAGGCTGTGGATCGCCAGAAAGAAGAGTAACTGTAGTTCTGCCAAACTCATCAGTTAATCCAGAACCTTGAACAACACCAGCTTCTGTTGAGAAATAGACAGCAGTTCCTGGTCTTACTGGATTAGAATATTTATCACCAACAAGCGCAGTAATTGAACCTACAGCTGCTAATTTATGTAGATGAGGATAATTAACTTGTGCTGGCCCTATTGAAAAATGTGAGTCATCAGGTAATCCACCATGAATTGCAATACTTACAGGTTTTGATCTAATAATGTTTCCATTAAAATCAATTTCTGCAATAATTTGTACAGCTCCAGCTATTGTTCCACTTGTTAAGTTAACTTCAACTTGTCCTACGTCATCAGTTCTGACTAAGCTTGGGGCAAGAATTTCGCCTCCACCGGGTTGCGCTCCAAATTTGAAACTTACATCAATAGCATGTGCTATGTCAATCGGAGTACCGCTGGAATCTTGAACTTCAAAAGTAATTTGAGCTGTTTCAGGTGAACCACTTTCTGTTACACCAATTGCATCTAAAGATTGAGAAACAAGGAAGATTGAAGCAGGTTCGCCAGATATTTGATCAACTTGTTCTTCAATTGAAAAAGTTGAAGCAGAAATTTCAGAAATATCATTTCTATCAGCGTCGCTAACTTTTATTGCGCACAAATCAGAAATTGAACTACTGACTGGATCCCAAGTCCAACTACCATCACTAGGTGTACTTGCCACAAGTTCTACCCAACTACCACCGTTATTTGCTGAGAATTCAATACAAACATTTTGAACATATTGAGAAGTCCAAGTAATTGGTTCTTTGGAACCTTCTGTAATAGTTTCACCACCATTGGGAGAAATTAGCGTTATAGTTGGTAAAGGTTTAATAGTAAAAACAGAATTACTGAGATCAGAAGGATTACCATCAAAAGCATCTTTAACTTTTACTAATGCTGAAGTTGAAACCTCATCAGGAACTGTCCAAGGATATGTTCCGGTGTTAGTTCTATTTTCAGTGATAGTTACCCAGGTGTTTCCGTTATCAACAGAATATTCAAGAGTAACATTATCAATATTTGATGAAGTCCAGTTGATAGGATGTGATTCGCCAGCAACCCATATTTCACTTCCATTTGGCGTTACTAAACTTATTGTTTGGGTAACAACGGAAGAATTATTAATTGTGAATGTAGCATTGGAAACATCATTTATATCAGACCTTGAAGCATCACTAATTCTTATCATTCCATGACTAGTCTGAGTTGTATCTGTGGGAATAGGATCCCATTTATAGGAACCAGGGTCAGTTGGTGTGCTTTCAATTAATGTTTCCCAATCAGCACCATTATTGCTTGAGTATTCAATTTTAATATCCTTTACATTTTGCGTTTCCCATTGAATGTAGGCAATTCCACCGGCATTAAGTTGTTCTCCACCATTTGGATAAAGAACTTCTACAGTTCCATCATCTGCTTTGTGGATGTTAAAATATGAATCACTTTCATCTTGAATAGAAGTATCATCAGAATCTATTACTTTTATTCTTGCTAATGAAGATGATGTATCAGGTGGTGTCCACATATAGGCACCAGTAGATTTATAATTTCTTATGATTTCATGCCATGTTGTTGTATTATCAATTGTAAAGAAAATATCAACCTTTTCAACACCTGCAGAAGTCCATTCAATTCTTGTTGGGATACCAGAAGCAACACTTTCACCACCATTAGGAGAAACAACCCTTAGCAATTTATCTTTTGGATGAATTGAAAAAGGTGCATCGGATAAATCAAAAATAGTGCTGTCTGTTGAATGCTTAATTCTAATTTTGCATAAGTCAGATCTGTTGTCCATATCAGGAACAACCCAATTGTGTAATCCATTACTTGGAGCATCGGTTAAAATATTATTCCAAGTAGTTCCATTATTTATTGAATAATCAATCGCAACTCTTTCAACATTTTCGGAAGTCCATGCTATTTCGTAAGGTTCTCCAATTATCCAGTTCTCGCCACCATTAGGAGTTGTTAATTCTAAAGTATAAGATGGTTGACCTTTAACAGTAAACAAGCCACTAAAATCGACAGGTTCGTCAAACTCGGCATCACTAATTCTTAAACGATATTCTGTTGTAGGAATTGTAAAACGAGTTTCATAAAATCCAACTGCACCTGGAGCATTAGTTACTAAACTAAACCACTTATCATCAAAGTAAGAAGCTGTAGGATCGTAAACAGCGTTGGTTGTAGTGTATTCTATTTTTACTTTTTCAATATTGTCCGATTCCCACTCAATTCTATTCAACTCACCAGCAACCCAATTAGCACCGCTAGCAGGGCTAATTAGTTTTAATGTTCCTGCTTGTTTAATTCTAAATGTTGCATTGCTTTCATCAATTGGGTCACTATCTGCCGCATCGCTAATTCTAATTTTTGATTGAGTTGAGTTTACATTCGGCACAGTCCAATCGTAAGAGCCAGAACTAGCTAAACTGTCTTCAACAACGTCCCAATCTAAACCATTGTTTGCAGTAAATTCAATTTTTACATGTGTTACTGCAGAACTATTCCAAGTAACATTTTTTGCTGTATTTGCTTCCCAGAACTCACCACCGTTAGGAGAAGTAATTTCAAGACTTTGAACTATTTGATTTGAAATTGAGAAATTATTGTCTGAAATATCAAACGGCATATTATCATCGGCATCACTAATTTTAATTTTCACTTGGCTTGAATTTACATCAGGAATGTTTTCCCAAGTATAAGTTCCTGTGCTTTGTACATTGTTTTCAATTAGCGTCCACACTGCACCACCGTTAATAGTATATTCAATTTTTATTTCAGCAATGTTTGTAGAAGCCCATGTAAGGTTTATGCTGGAACCAGATTGAAGAGTTTCGCCACCATTTGGTGAAGTTAAATTAATATTTGGTTCAGGTGAAATAGAGAACAAATTATCACTCATATCAGAAGGAGAACCATCTGTTGCATCTGATATTCTTATACGACAGTTAGTAGCCGCACCTGTTGGAAGTTGTTCCCAAGTATAAAAACCATCACTTGGTGTTGATTCAATAATTGAATTCCATTCTACACCGTTATCAATAGTGTATTCAATTTTCACAAAAGAAACATCTTTAGAAGTCCATTTAATTTCCTGAGAAGTTCCAGCCGCCCATGTTTCATTTCCATTAGGAGAAAGAATTATTATCTCTTGAGGTAAAGTAGAATATATTGAAAATGCTGCATTATTAAAATCGAAAGGAACTCCATCATCGGCATCACTAACGCGTATTAAACATTGTGCAGAGTTTGCAACTGGGAGTGAAGTCCAAAAGTAAATTCCATTGTTTGGTGTGCTTTCAATTAAAGTAATCCAATTTGCACCACCATTAATACTGTAATCAATTCTTACATTTGCAACAGATTCAATTGATTTTGGAGACGATGTTGTAATATTAATTGGAGTAGAATATTTGGATAAACTAGATGTCAAAGTTTTTTTGCCGATTTTTTTAGAACTAATATCATTATTAATATCAGCAGGTAAAGCACTACCTGGAGTTATGCCCAAGTTAGTACTCCATTTAATATATTGGCTAGAACCTGCCAACCATTCTTCGCCACCATTTGGCATTGTAACAGTAATTAAATCTTGAGGCTCAATTGTAAAAACATTATCACTTTCATCAACAGCCGAACCGTCGCTAGCATCGGTCACACGAACTTTTGCATTTGTAGAAGGATTGTTTGGAAGTGGATACCAATTGTAAAATCCAGTACTTGGAACATTAATTGAAATTCCAATCCAGTTTAATCCATTATCAACTGTGTACTCAATATTAACTGAATCAATTCCAATACTTGTCCATTTGATAGCCTGATTGCTATTGCCCTGCCAAGTTTCACCACCGTTTGGTTCAACAACAGCAAGGGTTTGAGAAGTTCCGCGTAAAATTGCAAAAAATCCGTCGCTAATTGCATTTAGAGAACTATCTGCAGTAGTAACACGAACTCTACCTTGGGAAGTTATGTTGTTAGGTATAGGTGACCAAATATAACTTTGAGTGTTTTCCAAATCGGATGCAATTAAATTCCAAGAATCGCCATTGTTGATAGTGTAATCAAGAAGTAGTTTTTGAGTTGTGCTACTTGACCACTTAATATCAAAACTGGAGGAGGCAAAAAGTGAATCACCACTTTTAGGGCTTGTGACAGATAATGTTATGGTTTCTGGATCAACAGGAGTTGTTCCGGTTCCATCCTCTTGCAGTGTACAAGAAAACATAATTACAACTAAAGAAAGAATTGTAAATAAAATGATAAATTTTTTCACGTTTACCTCAGATTAAAATTAAATTTTATTGCAGAATACAATCGTTAGTAGGAAAAATACAACAACAAAAACAAATACTAACAATGCTGAACAAATAGTTTATTATATGCCTATATATATCGGTTTTTAATTAAACAAACTACCGAAATGTATTGTGTTATTCAACCAGAATTAAAGTACTGTTTAACAAAATAAACCATTAAACTATATTCGGAAACAAATTAATATTCTTTATTAAAAGAATACTCGATTAATAATCAAAAACTATGCCTTTGGTAGATTTGTTGTGAATTATAAATTTAGAAGTGTAATTTAAAATAAAGGTAGATACTACATGTTTGAATACATATTTTACCGATTAGATCGGAATTAAAAATTACAAGATTCTATATTAGAATCTTGTAATTTTTATAATAATAGAACTTAATTTTTATCCTTTAGCAATTCATCAACAGCACGTTTTAACTGGGCGTCATTTCCAGTTACTTTTGCGTCTGGAGAATTATGAACAATTATATCTGGAACTGCTGGAACAAAATCCATATTTGAATCATCTGCTTTTACATACCAACCTCTGAATGGCATACGAATAGTTGAGCCATCAATAAGTCTTTTAGAACCAGTTGAAATTACAGCACCAAATGTTGGAATTCCAACAAGTGTTCCTATTCCAAGATTTTTATATGCGTGAGAAAAAATTTCAGCATTTGAATAACTATTTTGATTACAAATTGCGATAGATGGTTTCGTCCAAGCAGCATAAGGAAGGCGTTCACCTATTGGATAGAAATTACGGAATTTAGATTTCTCTTTTTCCAAATCCTTTGCAGCACCACGTGGAATTGTATATGCATGTTGTTTGTAATTTAAAACTGTCATTAAAAAGTCAGTAGTCCAACCACCACCATTGAAACGTACGTCTATTACAATTGCATCTTTACCATTAGCAACAGCAGTAAACTCACGTTCAAAACGTTCAAAGCTATCCCAGCCCATTGCTTGAATGTGTAAATACCCTAGCTTTCCTTTAGACCATTTATCAACTAGTTTTCTATTGTTTTCAACCCACTCGTCATAAAGTTGAGTTCTCAAACTTGATGTTGGACGAATAACTATTTCAAGGTCTTTACCATCTCGCTCAATGTTTAACAAAACTTTCTCTTTTGCAGTATTTGTAAGTAGCGAGTAAAAATTTGTTTCATTGCTTAATTCAAAGCCATTTACACTGGTTATTATATCACCTTCAATTAATTTACTTTGTTCTCTATCTGCCGGTGAGTTAAGAACTACATGTTTAACTTTTACATTATCACTACTAGTAATTAGTTCAACACCCAACAAACCTGTTTTCTCTTTTTGAAGTTCTGTTCGGTCGTTTTTATATCTCATTCCCATATGGCTAGCATTTAGTTCACCAAGCATTATGTTGTACATCCCTTGGAAATCCTCTTGAGTAGATGCTTTCATACACATTGGTTTGTACTTATTTCTAAGTTCATCCCAATCATTACCATGAAAATTTGGGTCGTAAAATCCATCGCGTAAAGCTCTCCAACTCTCTTCAAAAATTTGCTCTTTCTCTTCAGCAAAATTTATTTTCATTTTGGCTTTGAAAGGCAAAGGTTCATCTTTACCGCTCTTTATATCAAAACGAGCAAGTTTGTTTTTCTTTAAAAAGTATATATATTTGAAGTCTGCATCCATTGAAAGAGCATTAAACCCTTTGCCACCCTTTGATAGAGCCTTAATTTTTGTTTTGTCATAATTAATACTAAATAAATCAGAGCCTTTTTCAGTAAGTGTTTTAGCAGTAAAGTAAATAGTTTCACCATCTTTTGAGAAGAGAACATTTGATTCATTTCCAGGAAGAGAAGTAAGTCTTACTAAACGATCATGAATATTTTCAACATCAATTACAATTGGTTCTACAGCGGTTGAATCTTTATCCTTCTTCTTTTTTGAATCTTTCTTTGGTTCTTCGGCACTGTCCCAATCTTCTTTCGTTTTGTCCCAATCAGCTTTGTTTAGCCAAACGTACCAAACGTCTAAATCAGTATTTCCACGCATTGAAACAAAACCAATTTTTGAACCATCCTTAGACCATACGGGAGAATAATCACCGCGTGGGTGCATACTTACATTAACTGGTTTAATTCTATTATCAATTGGATGAATATAAATTTCGTCGTTAAATTCTAAATCGCTCAAAGAATATGCAATCCAATTATTATCAGGAGACCATGAAACTCCTTCAGGTGTTGCCCAACCATCGAGTAATACTGTTTCATTACTAAGTTTTCCAGCGGCAGAAATATCTGCAACTACAAGTCTTCCACGTCCAATCTGATAAGCAATTTTTTTCATATCAGGCGATAGAATAGGATTGGATTCATCTTCGTTAGTATTAGTAAGTCTTTCAGCATTGTGTTTCATGCTCTTAAATAAATTGGATTGTTTGTCATCGGATGATGTAAGAGAATACAAATCGTATTGCCCTTCTCTATCAGACGCAAATATTAGTGTTGTGTCATTAACCCAAGCAATGCTTTGGTCGTTGTAAGAATGGTTTGTAAGATTATAAGTTAAACTCTTTTCTTTATCGTTTTCCGTTATAAAAACTTCACCGCGAGCAACAAATGAAGTATATTTCCCATTTGGAGAAACAGAGTACTCTGTAACTTTGCTAACATCTTTGGTAACAATTGGATCAAATCTGTAATCGGAAGCAATTTCAATATTTACTTTCTGTGGTTCTCCGCCATTTAACTTAAGTGTGTAAATATCAGTTCCGCGAGTCATTGCAATAGTTGAACCGTTACCACTAATATTAAAATATCGTGTTCCTTCATCGTCAAATGTTGTAATTGCAGTTACATCTCCAGTAGCTTTGCTATCTGAATCAATTCCAACTTTATGAATATTGTATTTGCCTGAACGAGCACTAATAAAATATAGTGTGTTATCGTTAACCCAACGTGGCATCATATCATGAGCTTCATTATCAGTAATTTGTGTAAAGGATTTTGCTTCTTTATTGTAAATCCAAATTTCATTATCGGCAGAGCCAGTATATTTTTCTCTATCCATTCTGCCCCATCCACGAACGAAGGCAATTTGTTTTCCGTTTGGAGATTTTACTGCCATATTTCCAACAGCGTCTAGTATTCTTTCAGGAGTTCCGCCATCTGTGCTTACGCTTGCAATTTCACTATCCCACTCAACTTGTCTAAATAGTCTGCCGGTTGTGAAAAGCAGTTCGTTTTCATTTGTAAAATCAGTGATAATATCGTTGGTTGAATGATATGTCAATCTTTTTGGAAGTCCACCCTCAGCCGGCATAATGAACAAATCGTAATTCCCAAAACGCTTGCTCGAAAAAGCAATTTGCTTATCATCACTACTCCAAAGTGGATTTCCATCGTAAGCTTCGTGTAGAGTTAAACGTGTTGCTTTTCCGCCACTTGTTGGAACTGTCCAAATATCACCTTGATATGAAAAAGCAATTTGTGAAGCATCGCTATTAAGAGATGGATGTTTTACAAAAGGTGAATTATTGGCAAAAAGTTGGAGTGAAAAAAGAAGTGATAAAATTGTTGCTGAAAATATTTTTTTCTTCATAACTAAACCTAATTTTGATTATTGATAACTCTGATTTGGACGCTTTGAACTTATCTAAGTTTGCACTCAGAGAATTATTTTAGTGAGTAAAATACGAATAGTTTATAAAGTTATTTGGAATTATACTTTTAGCAGCGATTCAGGGTAAAGACAAATATATAAATTGGCTGCCCTCCAAATATGCCAATATATAGTCCTCCCCATGTTAAACTTGAGTTAGTTTAATTTTTGTGTTTTGTATGTTTTTTTA
>JAQICK010000453.1 GCA_027858595.1 Melioribacteraceae bacterium | reverse complement strand
AATTATCATAGTGGGAAATGAAGAAAAAATCAAAAATGATGCAGCGAATATTGGAGTTAATTTAAACGGTGTTGAAATTGTTAACCCAGAAACTTCAGAATTGACTGAAGGATTTGCAGAAATATTTTATAATGGAAGAAAGCATAAAGGTATTACTTTAGAAGATGCAAATGAAGTTATGAAAAAAGATTTGTTTTTTGGTGCAATGTTAGTTCGGGAAGGAAAGGCAGATGGTTCAGTTGCTGGTTCAACTGCATCAACAGGCGATGTTTTAAAAGCAGCTTTCCAATGTGTTGGAATGCCCAAAGGAATTTCTATAGTATCAAGTTTGTTTTTAATGATTTTTCCTGAAAAAGCATATAGTTATGCAGACTGTGCGGTAGTTCCAAATCCGGATGCAAACCAACTTTCAGATATTGCTATTTCTACTGCAGATAACCACAAAAAATTAACGGGCGAAGAGCCAAATGTAGCAATGCTTTCGTTTTCAACAATGGGAAGTGCAAAGCACGAAGATGTTGATAAAGTAATTGAAGCAACAAGAATTGCAAAAGAGAAACGTCCAGATTTAAATATTGATGGAGAAATGCAATTTGATACGGCAACTATTGAATCAATTGGAAAAAGAAAAGCTCCAAATAGCTCCGTGGCTGGCAGGGCAAATGTTTTAGTTTTCCCTACATTAAATGCTGGAAATATTGCATATAAAATTGCTCAACGTCTTGGTGGTGCTGAAGCTGTCGGACCAGTAGTACAAGGTTTGAAAAAACCACTTTTTGATTTAAGTCGTGGTTGCAGTGTAGCTGATATTGTAAATACAAGTATTATTGCTTCTTTAATGGCAGATTAAAAAACAGAATATTTAATGCAATCGATTATATTTACAAAAGTGAAAGCACATTCAAATACGGATGTGCTTTCTTTTATTAAAAATCATGTAATGAAAAAGCTATTTTAGGAAATTCTCTTATTATCTTTTTATCTAGTGTAATTAGTTTCACATTTAACGATTCTGCAAGAGCAACGAATTCTATATCGTATGATGAAAGAGAACAATCATTTATTTTATGAACAACATCAAACGAGTTGATAGAATACTCTTTTCCTTTCATCATTGCCTCAGCATTGTTAACTATCTCAAATGCAACAGAGTTTGAGAGTAATCCTTTCCTAAGATAGAGAGCTATAATATTTCTGAACTCTGATCTCCAAAGGAATGGGGCAACCCAATCTGCATCTTTAAGAAATAAAGACTTTGAAAATTGTGTGTAATCTCCTGGCATCCAAAAGTATGCAATTACATTTGTGTCAACAACAATCATACTCTTCCAAATTGTTTTGCTTCGTTTATTTCGGAAAGAGAAATTTTAAAATTTAATCTGCTTCGAACTTCTTCAGATCTTTTTAACATTTCTTCTATCTCAATTTTACTCTCAAGAACAGCAGATTCTAAGGCAAAAATGATTTCGTTATTCAAGCTTCGATGAAATGTTTTGGCTCGTTTTTGTAACCTTTTGTGCAAGCTATCTGAGATATTCCTAATAGTTAAAGTGTTCATCTTTTTATGACTCCATAATGATGTCATAATATAACTACTTTAATTAAAAAAAACAAAATGTTGGCTATGAAGTAAAACTCAACTTCGATACACGAATAATTGAGTAGATTAAAATAATAGTTCCAATCCATTGAATCCAATCGAGCATATTATCGTGTAGAAAATATTCTAATAGAATTGCAGTAAGGGGAAAGGAGAGTTCGGCAATTGTAGCAACGGAAGCGGTAATTCGCTTAAGTCCGTAGTAGTAAAGAAAAATTGCAAATCCACCAGAAGTAAAAGCAATAATTCCAAAAATCATCCACTGAAATTCCGTAACTTCTTTTGCTGTAGAAAAATCTCCAACAACGAGAACAACCAGAAACATAATAATTGCAGTAGCTACAAATCGTAAATATGTTCCTACTTCGTATGTGATATTTTTCAAAGCTCGTTTACTTAAAACGGTTGAAAATCCAAAGCTGAAAGCTGCAAGAAGCGCAAATAAAGCAGCAGTTACAGTATGATTTCCTGTATCAAGATTTGGAATAGTCAATCCAAAAGTCATCAATAATGCTCCAACAATAGCAAGCGATGCCCACTTGAAAAAATCTTTAGGAAGTTTTTCTTTTAAAATTAACGAAGCTAAAATTATTGCAAATACTGGTTGTAACTTTTGCATTAAAACAACAATAGAAAGATTTACATAGTCAACATAGAATAGTGCTTTAGTAATTGCCATTGTTCCTATTGCACCTCCAAAAATAGCAACTCCTAAAAATGAAACAACATCTTTAGTTTTAAGATTTTTTAAGTCACTAAACTTTTTAAAAAGAATTGGAGTTAATAAAGTTGCAACAATAATACTTTCTATAAAAACGACAAAAGGCACTGGAAGTGTATATAAATGTGGACGTAGCAGAATAGAATCTACGCCCCAAAAGGCTGCCGCAATAATTACAAAAAGTGGTGCAAATCTATTCATTTAGATAAGTTGCTTTCTAAAATTTAATTTTCAAAATTGAAATC
>JAQICK010000224.1 GCA_027858595.1 Melioribacteraceae bacterium | reverse complement strand
ACTCAAATGGGTTTATAATATATTTAAATGATAATGAAGGAAATCCTTTGCCAGAAGCACTTGCAGGGCACCATGTGGCTCTTTCCCAATGGGGCACTTGGTATGTTGAGCTTGAATCTGACAACGAATCTACAAGTCTAAAATTTGAGAATATATTTAATAAATATCCAGAAGTTAAAACTCCATATTTAGATTTTTATCTTTACACACTTACGCGTATTGGAACTGAAGTAGCAATAAGTAAATTATCAAAAGAGTTAGAAACTTTAAAAAGTAAACCTGATCTTTCAAAGGATGAAATTATAGTTTTAGCAAAATATTCTAATATGACTGACAATAAAGATGATAGAAAGAAATATGAAAAAATAGTTTTAGAAAAATTTCCTCAAAGTAAATACGCTGCTGAAATTGCAAACAATGAGATGCTAAGTGCCAATTCGCCAGAAGAACTAAAAGCTGGATTTATAAAATTCCTAAATGAGTATCCAAACTCTGAATTAGCAGAAGTTTCTGCATACAGAGTAATAAGAAAGTTTGTTGATGCAAATGATATTGATGGAGCAATTAAAGCTGCTGATGAATTTAAAGAAATAACCCATCCTTATGCTTTTATTTACTCTTCTAAAAAGTTAATAGCAAAAAACAAAAATAATGAGGCCTTGAAACTAGCGTTAATTGGGGTTGATGCGGCAAGAAAAAATGCGGTAAGTCCAAAATCAGTTCAACCAAAACATTTGTCAAAATCAGCTTGGGATGAAGAACGAGAAAATTACTTTGCTGAAGTGTTAAAAATTACTGCGACTATTCAGAATAAATTAGAAAGCAAAGACGAAGCATTAAAACTTGCTGAAGAAGCACAATCCTATTTGGAAGGTGATGATGTTGAACTCAATGAGTTATACTCTTCGTTGTTAATAGAACTAGAACAATATACAAAAGCCAAAGAAGTGTTGGAGCAATATTTATCTGAGAACAAAGGCAGTAGTGCAATGTTAGACAATTTAGAAACTGCTTACACAAAAATAAAGGGTAGTAATACTGGATATGATAAATATGTTTCCAAATTTTCAGATGCAGGGAAAGCAAAACTAATTGAGAAATTAAAAAGTAAAATATTGAATGAACCTGCACCAGACTTTGAGTTGAAAGATATTAATGGAAATGTAGTTAAGTTTTCAGATTATAAAGGAAAGACAGTAATCGTAGATTTTTGGGCTACATGGTGTGGTCCTTGCATACGTTCTTTCCCAGCGATGCAAGAAGCAAACAACAAATTCAATGATGATAAAAATGTTGAGTTTCTATTTATTAATTCATGGGAACGAGTTGAAAACAAACTAGAAAATGCTAAGAAGTTTATTAACGAGAATGGATATAAACTAACTGTTTTGATGGATGTTAATAATGAAGTAATAAGTAATTTTAAAGTTTCTGGTATTCCAACTAAATTTATTGTTGGGCCAGATCAAAAAATCAAATTTAAAAGCGTTGGCTTTGCAGGAACAAATGAAGAATTGGTTCAAGAATTATCAGCGATGATTGATTTAGCGAGAGAGAAATAATTAGATTATTTTATGAATCATTTGTATCATCTAATACTATTACTTTCATTCTGAGTGAAACGAAGAATCTAGTTTTTAAGTTTCAAAACATTTAAATGTAACTTTCAAATTCCATGGGGCGATTCTTCAGTCGCTACACTCCTTTAAAATGAGAGTCTCAAAAAAGTCAAAAAAAAGGTTAACTCAACTTGAGTTAGCCTAAAAAAAACATTTGAATTATTTCTAAGTCATGTATTCAATTACTTGAGAAAGTTTTCCTTTTAAATCTTTTCTTTCAACTATTAAATCGACAAAACCATGCTCTAACAAAAATTCAGATTTTTGGAATCCGTCTGGTAAATCACGACCAATTGTTTCTTTAATAACTCTTGGCCCGGCAAACCCAATAAGAGCGTTTGGTTCAGCAATATTTACATCTCCAAGCATTGCGTAGCTTGCAGTAGTACCACCAGTTGTCGGATCAGTAAGAATAGAAATATATGGCAAATTTGCATCAGCTAATCTTGCAAGACGAGCACTAGTCTTTGCCATTTGCATCAACGATAATGCAGCTTCCATCATTCTTGCACCACCACTTTGTGAAATTAGTACCATTGGAATTTTTTGTTCGTAAGCTCTATCTATTGCACGTGCAATTTTTTCACCAACAACAGAACCCATTGATCCACCAACAAATTTGAAATCCATGCATGCAAACGAAATTTTCTTTCCATCAATTTTACCAATACCACATTTTACAGCATCGTTCAATCCAGTCTTTTTTATTGCTGCGGCAATTCTATCTTTATACTTTTTGGTATCTTCAAAATTTAATGGGTCAGCTGAACGCATTTTCTTATCGTGTTCTTTGAAAGTTCCTTCATCTATAAGTAAAGAAATGTATTCATCACTTCCAATTCGGAAATGATAATTACATTTATGACAAACCCATGAATGGAGTTCTAGTTGTTTAACGTGTACAATTTCATCACATGATTTACACTTAATCCATTGGCCATCTGGCACATTTCGTTTCTTGCTTTCTGGTGAAATATTTTGTTTAGATCTTGTAAAAAATCCCATCTTAATCCTTATTTTTGAACATCTACAAATAATGTAATTATCATTCTCGGATTAAAAGGATCATTTGAAGTAAGAGCAATTGTTCTACTCTTCTTTCCTTTCATTCCTTTAGTATCTAATTCTATCTTAACATTTCCACTCTCACCTGGCTGTAGCTCATTACTACTAAGCAATGTTGCTGTGCACCCACATGATTTTTGAACATCAGTTATTAATAATGGTGCATCGCCAATATTTTTGAATTTCAAAACCCAAGGCAATACACTTCCCTCTTTTACAGTTCCAAAATTATGTTGATTTTCTTCAACTGAAATTTTTGCTGAAGTTCCTGGGCTATTATTTTTGCTTTCTTTGGAAACAACAATAGCAGTAATTGAAAGTCGATAACGTGTATTTTCTTGGTCGTTGGTAAATACATTTATATATTTTTTCTGTCTCCCCGATCGAGATGATGAGTTAAATGAGACTCTAATCTTAGTCGATTCACCCGGCTGAAGTTTCTCTTTTTCTGGCTTTGCTACTGTGCAACCACAGGTGGAGCTTACTTTTATTAAGTAAAGTTCAGCATCTCCATTATTTAGAACTTCAAAATCATGTGTAACTAAAGCTCCTTCAACAATCTGTCCGAAATCATGTTCTTTTTCAAGAGAATAAATTTTTGGGCCAGCCAATTGGGCATTTACAATAGTTGCAACAAATAATAACACTACAAAAATATTTTTCTTTATCATTTTTTCTTCACTATAAATTTTTTCAAATAATTTGGTTCTAATAAATCGTGGTCGAAATTTACTAAATCCTTGCCAAAAATATAAGACCATTTTGCAATTGCTATTGCATTTGGAGAAGCTGTTTTAAAATCTTGTTTTTCAATTGGAAAGTTTCCAAAGAATAAATCATTCTTGTTCTGCAATGAGTTAAGTTCACTTTTATCTAGTAAACATGTTTCTGTAACTACTTCGTATTTTTTATCAACCGATTTATACTTTGCAAAATAAATTTCATTAATATTAGCATTATTAGCAATAGTAAAGCTGGTATTGTTTGGCAATACAGAGCTTAACTGAAAAGCTAATGCATCAAAAGTTGGGACTGGGATAATTGGAATATTTCTACCTGCAGATAATCCTTTTGCAACAGTTAAACCAATACGCAAACCAGTAAAGGAACCTGGCCCAATTGAGACAGCAATTTTGCCAACATCCTCTAGTTTAACA
>JAQICK010000388.1 GCA_027858595.1 Melioribacteraceae bacterium | reverse complement strand
GTCATGCTGAATTTATTTCAGCATCTCGAACACCTCATGAGATTCCGTGTAAGTACATCACGGAAAGACAGCGTGTTTTGAAATAGTAAAAAATGCTGAGTTAATTAGAACTCAGCCCTTAAAAATTATATTTGTTATTTATTTAGGTCTGATAGAATGGACATGAAAAATGGTTCCATTTCTTTGCTCTATTTTAATATCTTATGGACGGAACAAAATGTAGATTTAGTCTTAAAATGTTTAGTATAAACAAGCTAGCGTAAATTTATTAGGAGATAGAGTGAAATTAAAATTCTGGATTGCGATATTTATCACATCCTTATTGTTCTTAAGTTGCGAAGAAAATGACGTAAAAAGCATTAATTTGAAAAATGCTATTTTTAAAGCCGAGGGGAATAATCCATCTTGGAAATTAGAAATAGATTCAAATAATGGAATTCATTTCTATTCAAATTCAAAATTAGGTAAGATTATTACTCCAAGTTCTAAGAATATTGAAATTATGGATGTTGCTGCAACAAGCTATCACGCTGAAACAGAATCAGCAACAATTAAGGTTGAGATATTTAGAAAGCAGTGTATTAATTCTAAAAATCATAGTGAAACTAAATATGAAGTTAGAATTCAAGCTAAAAAGAATGATGATTTAGATTTCATATCATTTATTGGATGTGGGGAATATATAGTTGAAAGCAATTTTAGTGGGGACTAAGCTTTAAGGCTGAGTTCTAATAATGTCAGTATTTTTGATTTATTAAAATGCTCTAGCTAACCCAAAAGTACAGTCATGCTGAATTTATTTCAGCATCTCGTACACTTCATGAGATTCCGAGTAAGAGCATCACGGAATGCCGGAGTGTTTTGGAATAGTGAAAAAATGCTTAGTTAATTAGAGCTTAGCCAATTTTAACTGTAAATTGTCAAAAAGCATTTTCAATGTGGTTTATTTTAGGAGCTTCATTTCCCTGAAGTAAAATTCCAATAACATCAAACCTGCAGTTAACATCCAAAATCTTTTTCTCCATTAAATATCCTTCGGCAATTTTTCGTACTTGCTTCTGCTTGCTTTTTGTAACGCCTTGAATTGGATCACCAAACTCAAGATTCTTTCTGGTCTTAACTTCAACAAAGACCAGCGTTTCGCCATCCATTGCAATAATGTCAATTTCGCCGTGCCCATAGTGGTAGTTTCGTTCAATAATTGTAAAGTTACTTTCAACAAGTAAATCGCAAGCGTAATCTTCTCCTTTATTTCCAGTATGTTGCTTGTAATGTGGCATTAAATTTTAAGTTCCTCTTGATGTTCAAGAATGTTCCGCAAAAAGCTTTTTCGATGTAACTTTGTTGCTCCATGTTTTTTGATTGCCTGAATATGTTCTTTTGTTCCATAGCCTTTGTTTTTACTCCAAAGATATTCTGGATGTTTTTTGCTCTCAGCTACCATAATTCTATCGCGTGTTACTTTTGCAAGTATAGAAGCCGCAGCAATGGAGAATGATTTTGAGTCACCTTTTACAATTGTCTGTGTTGGGATATTTGAATTGAAGGCTTTATTACCGTCAATAAGTATTAAGTCCGGAGTTGTTTTTAATTCTGCTACAGCGAGTTGCATTGCTTTAAGTGTTGCTTGCAAAATATTTATTTCATCAATCTCTTTTTGATGGACGATTCCTATACCGTAACTGATGGCTTGTGAAATAATTTCGTCGTATAGTTCTTCGCGAATTTTTTCTGAAAGTTTTTTTGAATCATTTATTTTTGGAATAATTGTATTTACATCAAAGATAGTAACAGCTGCAACTACTGGACCTGCAAGGGGACCACGCCCAGCTTCATCAACTCCAGCTATTACTTTTACTGAACTACTTAAAAATGATTTGTCAAATTCTTTTAAGTCCATTAAAATTTAATTCCAACAAATATAGAAATAACGCCCAATATCATTCCAAGCTTTAGAAGATTACTTACTAACCGCAGTGATTTTTGTGAAGTGTCTTTTCTAAGAGCCTGAGTTGCAAGTACTAAAATGCTATTAACAAAAAGGGAAACAAAAACAAAATAATACCAATTGTAAATCTTAAGTAAAAATGGAATTGTAGTTGACAACATAAGTATCACTCCAATAATGGAAATTAACTTAACAGAATTCTTAACGCCATATTTAATTGGAAATGTAGAAATGCCAATCGCTTTGTCGCCCTCAATATCTTCAATGTCTTTTACTAG
>JAQICK010000091.1 GCA_027858595.1 Melioribacteraceae bacterium | reverse complement strand
ACGATTTCATATTATTTTTAATAGAATTGTAAATTGACAAAGAAGCATTCTCCATTAGCACAACTCCAGGAATCTGTAATTGCTCTATAGAATATTTATGAGATACTTTTTGCTTTAGTGGTAATCCAAGTAAGGCATCTTCTGGTTCAATTAAATATTCTGATACATTTTGACTATCAAAATACTCGTTACCAATTCCAATTGAACCTTTTTCTATTTTTCCAGCAAACTCGTATCCTTTTCCGTAAAAAAGTCCAGTTTTAAAATCAGCCATAGTTACGGTTAAATCAGCATTTAGAATAGTGGATGCTGTTGCAGTTTCAAGGTTTAATCCACTGGGTATATCTATAGCTACTTTAATTGATTCAAGTTGGTTGACATATTCTATAATGCCTTTGTAAGGCTCACGAATATCCCCTTTTGTTCCAGTTCCAAGAAGTCCATCAATAACTATATCACAACTTTTAAGTTTACCTAAATCTTTTTTAGACTTAAAACTTATCAGCTCTGAATTTTGAACTTGAGCAACTAACTTAGTTAAAATATTATAATTGATTTGTGCATCACCATTTAACTCAGTTCTTTTTCCAACAAAAATTATTTTTACAATAAATCCGTTGTTAATAAAATGGCGAGCGACCGCAAAAGCATCTCCACCATTATTTCCTTTGCCAGCAACAACTCCAATTATCGAAGATGTATCTAACGATTTCATATTATTTTTAATAGAATTGTAAATTGACAAAGAAGCATTCTCCATTAGCACAACTCCAGGAATCTGTAATTGCTCTATAGAATATTTATCTGCATTTCTTATTTGCTCTGTGGAAAATAATGGTATCATTGTTCACTCAAAAAATATTTCATCGGTGCCAATTTTCTTAATAGAAAGTTTATGATTACTTTCAATAGATAATTCAAGCGGAATATGGTTCTCAAAATTAAAAATATCTTTTCCTTGCTGCACCAAAACAATTTTAATTAAATCATATTTAGTTAACTCTTCTTCAAGGTCTTTGTAATCGCATAAATAAATTTCAGTATAATCATCAGTTACACGAACAGAAGCACCATGAGGTTGTTTACTAAAGTCTGTAATAATTTGTGAATCAATTACAATTTTCAAAATTTCCGCTTGGAATGGAAGTAAAATTCTATTTCCATAATAAAGCCCTGAACTATTATCATTTAAAACATCATTTACAGTTTTCATAGTTTCTCCTTAAAAATAAAATGCTAACCAAACAAGGATAAATACTGGAATTAATATAGGAAGAGAATATCTATAAACATAGGCAAAGAAACTTGGCATTCTAATTCCCGCACGCTCAACAATAGATTTAACCATAAAGTTAGGTCCGTTTCCAATATAAGTCATTGCTCCAAAAAACACTGCTGCAACAGAGATAGCTTGCAAAAATATTGGATGAAGATTCATAAACTCTTTGACTTCAACTTGACTATTAATATTATATCCAAATTTACCCATTGCAGCACTAAGGAAGTTCAAGTATGTTGGTGCATTATCTAACACTCCAGATAACAAGCCAGTACTCCAGAAGAACATTCCTTCTGTTAATTTATCTCCTAATGCATTTGCTTCGTGAGATATAAGTTGTAAAGCAGGAATCATTGTTGCGAAAATTCCAACAAATAAAAATGCTACTTCTCTAATAGGCTCAACATCAAATTCGTTATATTTTAAAATATCTTTATCCGAAGTTTTCATTGCTAACAGAACTACGGAGAACTGAATTATCTCTCGAAGACCAATAGGCGATGGGGCAAGATTAGGAACCCAACTCATTACGTTTGGATCAACAAATACAGCAAGAAGAATAATTCCTAAGTAGATTAAATTTTTTGCACCTTTGAATTCCATTTTGCCCGTGTACTCTCTCTCTGATTTACTTTCCTTATTACGGACATCAATGAAATAGAAGATAATCAAGACTAGAGATAAAGTAGGTAACCAGATATACCATATATGTTCAATAAACCAGAAAAAATCGATACCTCGAAGAAACCCTAAAAATAACGGTGGGTCACCAATTGGAGTTAAAGCACCTCCGATATTACTAACAATAAAAATAAAGAACACTATTAAATAAGGTTTAATTCTATCTTGATTAATTTTTATAAATGGTCTAATCAGCAGCATTGATGCACCAGTTGTTCCAATTAAGTTTGCAATGATAGCACCAAATAAGAGAATTCCAACGTTGAGAAGTGGAGTTGCCTTTTTATCCACTTTAATCATTATTCCACCAGAAGCAAAAAATAGAGACGCTAAAAGTGCAATAAACGAAAAGTATTCCATTGCTGTGTGAAGTAAACTAGAAGTGTCATGTAAAACTAACCAATAGTAAGTTGCAGTAATTGTTCCAAGTACAACCGCTATTTTTGGATAATGATGTTCCCAGAAATGATGATAGAAAATTGGTCCCGTAGCAATCATTATCAAAAGAATGACAAAAGGAATTACCATCAAAGCATTTGGTAACTCATGCTCGGCTTTTACTGATTCACTATGTTCAACAACTTCCGATTCAGTTTTACTATTCTGAGTTTCTTGAGCGAATATTTGAATAGAAACTGAAAGCGACATTAATCGTGAAATCAGAACAATTAAAATATGTTTATTCATTTCCCCTCTTATGGTGTATTTCTATAAATCATTCGTGGAAAAGGAATTGTTTCGCGTAAATGATCTATTCCGCAAATCCAAGTAATTGTTCTTTCAAGTCCAAGCCCAAAGCCGGAATGAGGAACTGAACCATATTTTCGTAGGTCTAGATACCATTTGAAAAAGTCAACTGGTAACTTGTGCTCTTCAATTCTACCAAGTAATTTATCATAGTCATCTTCTCTTTGACTACCACCAATAATTTCTCCGTAACCTTCAGGAGCAAGTACATCAACACAAAGAGCAAGTTTTTCATTTTCAGGATCACGTTTCATATAAAATGCTTTAATCTCTGCTGGGTAACGATGAACCATTACTGGTTTATCAAATTTATTTGAGATTATTGTTTCATCTGCAGCACCAAGGTCTTTTCCCCACTCAACTTCGTGACCCTCATCTTTAAGTATTTGCATCGCATCATCGTAAGATAATCTTGGAAACGGTCTTTCAATTTTTTCTAATTTAGAGATGTCCCGTTCAAGAACTTCAAGATCTGCTTTGTTATGTTCAAGTACTGATTTCACAATGTATTCGAGGAACTCTTCTGCTAAATCCATATCATCATCTAAATCGTAAAAAGCCATTTCTGGTTCTACCATCCAAAACTCTGTTAAATGTCTTCTTGTCTTAGATTTTTCGGCACGAAATGTTGGACCAAAAGTGTAAACTTTTCCTAAAGCCAAAGCACCAGCTTCTGCGTATAGCTGTCCTGACTGAGTTAAATATGCTTTTCCTAAATCGAAATATTCCATTTCGAAAAGTGTTGATGTTCCTTCACTTGCATTAGGAGTTATGATAGGTGGATCGAACAAAGTGAAATCCCTGTTATCAAAAAAGTCACGAATCGATTTTGCAACTCTGTGTCTAATTTTCATAATTGCAACTTGTCGCTTTGAACGCAACCATAAATGGCGATTATCAATCAAAAATTCCACACCATGTTCTTTCGGTGTAATTGGATATTCTTCAGAAGCACCAATTAGTTTAACATCAGTGGCATCTAACTCGTAACCACCAACCGCTCGTGGTTCTTCTTTAACAATACCTGTTACTTCGTAAGAGGCTTCCTGGTGTAACTGTTCTGCTACTTCAAATACTTCTGAAGTTACATTGCCCTTAAAAACTATGCATTGTAAATATCCCGTTCCATCACGCAAGATTAAAAACTTAAC
>JAQICK010000275.1 GCA_027858595.1 Melioribacteraceae bacterium | reverse complement strand
CTTACACGGAATCTCATGAGGTGTTCGAGATGCTGAAATAAATTCAGCATGACAGTGCTTTTTAGTTAACCAGAGCCTTTTTAAAAATCAAGAATGCTGACATTATTAGAACTCAGCCGTTTATACTTAGTATTATTTTTTGTCCCAATTTTTAATATCAAATTATTTTTAACAGCATTCAATAAGTCTCTACTAGCAGTTGATGATGATATTTCTTTAAATATATTCATATAGTCTTTTCTTGTAAATTCTTTTTTATACAAAGAAATAAAATAATCTAACCGCTCATTTCCTGTGAAAGTTTTATTGTTAAAATCTAATAATTCAATTAGTGATTTCTCCAATACATTTAACATATATTCAATAAATATAGTAGAGGCTCCTTTATTATCACTATCCTCTAATGCTTGATAGTATTCTTTTTGCGTTGAGTTTATTAAAGTCTCGAACGGAAGATTTTCAAAAACAGGATATTTTTGCATTAAGATTAAGGTTTGCCAAAGTCTGCCCATACGTCCATTACCATCTATAAATGGATGAATAAACTCCATTTCATAATGGAATACACAGCTTTTGATTAAGGTAATTTCATCATAACTTTTTAGATATTTAAACAAATCACTCATTAGAAATTGAACATTTTGAGGAGGAGGTGCTAAATGAGTAATTTGAGAATTATTAAATATACCAACGTTAGCTGTTCTATATTTCCCTGCTTTTTCAACTAGATTTCTCATTAATGTTTTGTGAGCTTTCAAAAACGATTTTTCCGATGTGGGATTGAATGATGTTATTTTATCATAAACTATTATTGCATTTTGCACTTCTAAAATATCTTTTCGCTCACCAACTACTAGCTTATTTTCAACTATTGCAGTTACTTGTTCTACAGAAAGAGAGTTCCCTTCAATTTTTAATGATGAATGGATAGTTTTAATTTTATTCTGTTTTCTTAACTGAGGTGATGGTTTACTAATATAATTTGCATTAACTTCACCAATCTTTTCAGAAATAGATGAAACCAATCTTAAAATTGTAGTAGTTATTTCATATGCTGGCTTCATTATCTAGTCTCTTGTAGAGTCATTTGATACTATCAATATAATGATTCTAAATTGGTTTTCAAACTTATAATTCTGATTTTCTGAGAAAACACCGACTACTTAATAAACGGAAGTACATCTTCAATCCTCACAGCTTCCTTTTTATCATCAATATCAATAACAACTAAAAAACCATAAAGTTGTCCAGCTGAAAAGAAAGCATTCATCAACTTTGCTTGATTACTTTTTATATTCTGTCCAGTAGAATCTGACCAAATCTCAGTTGTTGTTAAACAGCCTTTCGATGGTGTTAAAGGGGAGTATGATAATGTATCGTAAAAAGATAAATCATCAACCGAGCCATGCATTACAATTTTTCTACGTCCAGTTTTGCCAGCATAAAAAGATTCGTAAATTGGTAAATACTCTTTCCAACTTTCTGGCAATAGATTTTTGTAATCTTTAATATTCCATCCAGTTGTTACGGTTGAATGATACCAAAGTTTAGTTGGTACTTCATGTGGTATTCTAGTTAATACTGCTGCTGTGGGTCCTATAGATGGAGTTGGGGAGTTGTAAAATCCAACAACCGAGAAAATTCCTTGTGGAGTATTCCCTTGGCTCAAATATCCTGGAAGATTTGTAACTGACAATGCAAGTTGTTCAACATGAAAAATTGAATCAGTTTCATCTTTAACAAATTCACCATTTGGTTTTTTAATTATTGTAATTCCTGGATAAGTCCTTTCTTTTCTGTGCAACGAATAGATAATAGTTTTCCCTTCAATAAATTTATTAGAAAAAATATCCTTAAGTGGTGGAGTTAAAATAGAATCTTGTTCCAAATAGTAGATTAGATAATATAACTGAGGAATTTTTTGAAAGTTTGGAAATCTACTTTTAGTTTTTCCAATATATTTATTTTTACTATCTGAATTTTGATTTGAATAATAATGAACTAAGTAAGAATAGAGTGTTGGGTCCTTAGTTATCTCAAATAGCAAATCAATTGTTTCTTTAAACTCTGTTGGATAAAGAGTTATTATTGCTTCCACAATAGCACGTTGTAATTTGGTACTCCCAAGTGAGGCGTACTCTGAAGCTTTAGTAATTGCTTCGTGTACATCTTCCGTTTTGTAAAGCATCAATCCAACATCTTTTAGTAGGGAAGACCAACTCTTTTCGGTTTTACTATTTAGCTCTAAAGACAAAGTCCTTTTTATCTTTGCATCAAGTTCGTGTTTAAAATTATCTCTGCTTGATTTAAGTGCATAATCAGAATGTAACTTTTGTGAGTTAATTTTGTTTTGCGGAAAAACAGAAATTACAGATAGAATAAATAGAAGTACGAATATTTTCATTATTAGACTTTATTAAATAGGAAAGGGCAAATATACGTAATCCCAAATTATTTCTTGACTTAAAACTTCTTCTATTTTTTAAGGAGTAATATGAATTACAAAGTCCATATAAAAATTAATGAAAGAATTTTTTCTTAAAAAGCAGTTAAACTATAGGTCATCATCGTCAACAAAGAAGGAATCATTCAAATTTTGATTTAACAAATAATTGCTATACTTAATTATTACATTCCCACTTAAATTTCCTTTCTTTTTGTTGCTTTCATTTTTATCCGAATTCTTAAACATGGTTCCGTGTCCAGAATTAGTAGTATTAAAAAAGAATTTCGCTACTGAAGGTAACATTGGAGTTTGTGAATGTTCGTAGCTTAAGTATATAGTAATTGTTCCCATTTTTTTTGTTACGCTTTCAATTTTTCTTATAACGTTGTAAAGTGGATCAACCCAAAGTGTTGAAAGCAGAATATCGGATGAATCTTCCAATGGAATAACCTTAATTACATCAACCATAAAGCTATCAATTAGTTCTGTTTTAACTAAAATTGCTGAATAGGAATCAGTTAGCAATTCAGAAGGGGAGAATGTTAATCCTTGCTTTGGTATTATTGCAAAACCATCCGATTCAATTTTTACTTTGTTAGGTTGTTTAAAATATAATTTTGCATTTGAATTAGGTGCGTCAACAAAATCCATGTCAATGTTAATTTCAATATCAACCGAGTAATCTTTAATACTATTAAATTCACTTTGAATTAAATTTAATAATTCTTTTGGATTACGCTCTTGTGCAAAAATGGATGTTGAAATAAGAAGCAGTAATAATAATCGTTTCATAAAAATAGCCTTTAATGTTTCTGTGATAATATGTTTTGCATGTCATTT
The DNA here is from genome assembly GCA_027858595.1 of Melioribacteraceae bacterium. Taxonomy (GTDB): domain Bacteria; phylum Bacteroidota; class Ignavibacteria; order Ignavibacteriales; family Melioribacteraceae; genus 1-14-2-50-31-20. Next base: position 4,388 of record JAQICK010000275.1, on the reverse strand, counting down.
TAATCCGTTTTGGGGATGAGAAATGACACCTTTTTCTTTTTTAAGTTTGTCATATTGAAGGAGTTTGCTTTTCAACGACTGAAATATCTCCTCTAATAGTGTGAGATTCTTCTTTACGAAAAAAAACGTCTTCATTCAGATTGACAATTTAAACATACGATGACATCGTTATTTCAGAAACCCCTATGATAAAATATCTTTTCGCTTAAAAATAATTACAGTTAAAAAATAGAAAAATAAAATATGTCCGAGCAAAACAGAAAATGATAATAATATTTGTGATATATCAATTGGGTTCACAAAAAAGTTACGCCAAGAGGACATATGGTTAGTGAATAAAAATGGTTTTATAGAATCCAAAACTTCAATGTTTAGTGCGGAGATAATTAAGAAAGTAATAATTACAAACATTGTCGAAATTATAGGTCCAATTGCATTTTCTACGAGTGAACTAAAAAGAATTGAAAGAGATAAAACGGTGGTCATACTTAAAATTACAAAACCATACGAAAGGAAAAATCTCCAAATTATATCATCTTGAGCAAAGACGTATAGTTTATCGCGAAATACAATAAGCTCGCCAGTTCCAAATATCATAATTCCAAATCCTAAACTGATTAACATCATAAAGATAAGAAGCAGATTTGTGTAAACAATTCCAGCAATAAATTTTGCCGTAATAAAATTGTTTCTTGAAATAGGACGAGTAAGCATAATTCTGTAAGTGCCACCAGTTGCTTCGCCAGCCAATAGATCTCCCCCAACCAGTAAAATTAAAAAGGGAATATAAGCTGAAAGAGATTGTAGAATAATAAAGCCAATCAAGTATCCATTTAACAGGTTACCAGAAAACTCGAAAGAATTACTTAAGCTACGTGTGGCAAAGCTAAGGTATTTATCTCCTTGAAAATAAAGGGCTGTCTGGATTATTGAAGAAATAAGAAATATTACAATAAATGAAATATAGGTTCTTTTCTTATTAAATATTTTAGAGAGTTCTATGAAAATTAAATTTTTCATTCTGTTGACCCCTCAGTGATTTTTAAAAAATAATCTTCGAGAGAACGAATTGGAACAACTGAACTTACAATAATATTATTCTCAACAAGGAACTTGTTTAGTTCCCCAATTTCAACTTGATCCATTTCAAAAACTAATATATTCTTTTCTGCTTCTACAAAATTATCGTTCCACATTGAGAGTTTAACAACCTCCAATGCCTTTGCAGTATTATCTACTTCAAACCTTACTTTCATCTGTGAAGAATTAAGCAAATCTTCTACCTTTCCTTCAATTTGCGTAGTACCGTTATTGATAATTATCATGCGTGAAGCAATTATTTCTATTTCTTTCAAAATGTGAGAAGAAAGAAATATTGTTTTCTTTAAGTCGTAACTTAAATGGAGAATTAATTCGCGAATCTCTTTTATTCCTTGTGGGTCAAGCCCAGTAGTGGGTTCGTCCAAAATAATTAATTCTGGATTGTGCAACAAAGCCTGTGCAATCCCAAGTCTTTGCTTCATCCCAAAGGAATATGTTTGAACCTTACTTCTTGCTCGTTTTTTTAATCCAACAATTTCTAATACTTCTTTAATCCTTTTTTTCTTGATTTCCATTCCAGAGATTTTACCTAGAATTTCTAAGTTTTTGTAGGCGGATAGATAAAGGTAAAAGTCAGGCTTTTCAACAATTGCACCAACTCTTTTTAAAATATCTAAACGATTTTTTAATAAAGATTTCCCAAAAATTTCTATGGAACCAGAAGTTGGTTTTATAAGACCAAGTAACATTCGTATAGTTGTACTTTTGCCAGCACCATTAGGACCAAGAAATCCAATTACTTCACCACGGTAAGCATTTAGTTCTAGGTTGTTTACAGCTATAAGACTTCCATACTTCTTAGTAAGTCCTTTAACTTGTAGTATTATTTCAGAGTTTATGTTTGTTTCTTCCATTGGATTATATCGTTTTTTTTAGGATGCTAATATATTCAAATTTGGGATGAGAATTATATCCAAAATAGAGCTATTTTGAAATTGTCCTTGCTAGGTGTCCAATTTTTACTGGACGACAGCTTGTCTCGATTTTATCGGGAAGACAATATTCCACAGATTACAGCGAATCAAATAGGTACTCGTAAAGACTTTATACAAAATTTTATATTCTTAGAATCGCTCAGTTTCAGTATAAATTGTATTTTTAAATAAATTTTGCAAAAACTCAATTATTTGTTGAACAATCCTAAATTTATTTCGATAATGTAGTTGCATTGATATATTTAACTGTATCCATAAAATATTCAGGATGGAGAAAGTGGAAGCAAGTGATAATTTCAAAACAGAAAAAAAAGACACAAATCTTTACAAATTTAATTGTGAATTATCTAAAAGATCAAGCATGACCAGAAGTTCAGTTGAAAGTGAGGAGATTTATAAGACTATTTTTCAGAATTCTCCACTGGGAATAATTTACTTTGATAAATCAGGGCAAGTCCAAGATTGTAATGATAAGTTTTCAGCAATAATTGGCGTATCTAGAGATGATCTGCTAACTATTAATTTAATTAATGATTTGGACGATAAAGAAATAATTAAACAAATTAAGCAAACTCTAAAATCTGGTTCAGGTTATTACAACGACTATTATCATCCAGTTCGTTCAAACAAAGTTACTCCTATTATTGTGCACTTTAATGCCATTTACTTGGAAAAAAAAATAATTGGTGGTGTTGGTCTAGTTGAAGATAATACAACTAGAAAAGAAGCTCAAACAAAGATAAAAGAGAGTGAGCATTATTTGAAAGAGGCTCAAAAATTCTCACATATAGGTCATTGGAAAAGAGATTTTATTTCAAATGAACTTACCAGATCGAAAGAACTATTACGCATTTATAATTTGGATTGTGAAAACCCAGATGTTCCAAAAGAAGTATTTTATAATATTATTCATCCAGACGATGTTGATAATGTTTTAGAAGCTTTTGCCAACTCAATAAAAAACAAGAATGAATATAATATTACATTCAGATTGCTATTTAAGGACGGTTCAATAAAATATATAAATGAAAAAGGAAGAAGTGAATACGATGTTGAGGGTAATCCAATTAGTTCTATGGGTATTATTCAAGATGTTACTGAACGAAAAAGAAAAGATATATTGCAAGCTGCGTTATACAAAATATCTATCGAAGCTAGCTCCGACAAATCATTAGAAAAATTATATGAATCCATTCATGTAATTATTAAAGAATTAATGCCTGCAGATAATTTCTACATTGCTCTTTATGATGAAGAAACGGAACTTTTAAGTTTTCCGTACCATGTTGATGAAGTAGATGAAACTCCAGAACCACATCAATTAGGAAATGGACTTTCTGAATATGCATTAAGCCAGAAAAAAAGCTTAATTATTACTGAAGAAATTGACAAAAGATTACAATCCGAAGGCAAAGTTGGTTTAAGTGGTGAATATGCAAAATTATGGATAGGTATTTATCTAAATTTTGAAAGTACAATGAAAGGTGTTCTAGTTATTCAAGATTATAATAATGAAAAAGCATACGGTACTGAAGAAGTAGAAATTCTAGATTTTGTTTCTAAACAAGTTGTTAGAGCAATTGATAAAAAGTATGCAGATGAAAAAATTAGGAAATCGGAAAAAGAGTTAAAAAAGTCGAATGCCAATAAAGATAAATTTTTCTCCATAATTTCGCATGATTTAAAAAGTCCGTTCCAAGGAATTATGGGAATGAGTGATTTGTTAAATGAAAGTATGGATGAATTAACTAGCGAAGAAAAAACTGAATTTCATGGTTTACTTAATGAATCAATAAAAAATGTTTATTCCTTAATTGAACAATTATTAGAATGGTCACGCGTTCAAACAGGTAAATTGGAATTTAAACCTGGTAAGATAAATCTTAAAAATCTTTTTCTAAAAGTAACATCACTGGCGTTATTAACTGCACAAAAAAAGAAAATACCTATTTCGCATAATGTAGATGAAAATATATTTGCTTTTGCTGACTCAATGATGATAGAAACAGTTTTAAGAAATTTGATAGCAAATGCAATTAAATTCACAACCGAAAATGGTAATATTCAATTGTCTGTTAGCCTTGTTGAAGACAAAGTGATAATCAAGGTGAAAGACTCTGGAATTGGAATGACAGAAACCGTAAGGCAAAAATTATTTAAAATTGAAGAACATCACACATCTTTAGGTACAGAAGGGGAAAAAGGCACTTGTCTTGGATTAGTATTATGCAATGATTTAATTGAAAAAAACAATGGGGAAATTTGGGTGGAGAGTGAGTTTAGAATAGGGAGCTCATTCTTTTTTAAACTACCAATTGGGAATATTAATGAATAATAAGATTAAAGTTAACA
>JAQICK010000093.1 GCA_027858595.1 Melioribacteraceae bacterium | reverse complement strand
GACTTAATGGAACAAAAAACATTTCCAATTTTTTAACGGAGATTAAAGTAGATTCAATGTCTAAAAAAAATCAATTTCTTTTACTTAATAACAACAAAATTATTTGGGTAATTAATCACCGAATAGATGAAAGTGTAAAAATTAATAACGATACAAAAAGGATAATAAAATTATGGGTAAAATAGACTACGAAAAAGCTTATATCCAAATTGGAAACGAAAAATTTGTGCCAATGATTTCGGAAGAGAAGCTTGCCGAACGCGTAAAAGAACTTGGAGAGCAAATTACAAACGATTATGAAGGAAAACTCCCAATTTTTATTGGTGTATTAAATGGTTCGTTTATGTTTATGTCCGATTTAATGAAACAAGTTCCTCTTCATTGTGAAATGGATTTTATGAAACTCTCTAGCTACGGCGATAAAAAAATATCATCAGGAAATGTTAAAATGCTTAAAGAGTTAAATGCAGATATTACTGAAAGACACTTAATAGTTGTTGAAGATATTGTCGATTCGGGGTTATCCATAAGCTATATGGATGGATTGCTAAAGCAGTTTAATCCAGCATCAATTAAGTATGTTTCTCTACTAGTTAAGCCCAATAGTATAAAATATGATGTCAAAATTGATTATATTGGTTTTGAAATTACAGACGAGTTTGTAATTGGATATGGTTTAGATTATGCTCAAAAATATAGAAATCTTAGGGCAATTTATCAACTTTCAAAATAGCAATTAGGAGTTTTAAGAAAATAATGTTTAATGAAATAAAAAAATTAGAAATGGCAGAAAAGAAAAACGAAAAAAACACACCGAAGAAAAAAAATCCATTTAGTGGTGGTGATCCTAAAAAGCCTGATGGCGAGTTTGATTGGTCAAAAGTTATAAAGTCAGTTTTGAGCTGGGGTGTTGTTGTAATTGCTGCCGTAATTGTAATGCAATTTATGAACGAAGGCAATAATGGAGTTATGGAACTTCCATTCGATCAATATGAACAACTTATAAACTCAGATAAAATTAGCGAAGCAAAAGTAATTAAAGACGAAGGCAATAATTATGTTTTTGAAGGAACTCTAAAAACAAAAGAGTTTATCAATAATCAAAACATCGATAAATTTAGGACTACTCTTGTTGAACCCATAATTCAAGAACAGGTTCTGGTTTGGAAAAACAAAGGGGTCAAATTTACTTTTGTTAAAGAATCAAACGAATGGATGACTCTGTTGTTTGGGCTAGTTCCGTGGATTTTAATAATTGCAGTTTGGTTCATTTTTATGAAACGGATGCAAGGCGGTGCTGGTGGCGGACAAAAAGGGATTTTTAGTTTTGGAAAAAGTAAAGCAAAGCTAATTTCAGAATCTGAAATTAAGGTTACATTCAATGATGTTGCTGGTGCCGATGAGGCTAAGCAAGAACTTGAAGAAGTTATTGACTTCTTAAAACAACCATCCAAATTTCAAAAACTTGGCGGAAAAATTCCACGCGGAGTTTTATTGTTGGGCCCTCCTGGAACAGGAAAAACCCTTTTAGCACGTGCTGTTGCTGGTGAAGCTAGTGTTCCATTCTTTTCAATTAGTGGTGCCGATTTTGTTGAAATGTTTGTTGGTGTTGGTGCAAGCCGTGTACGTGATCTTTTTGAACAAGGCAAAAAAAGTGCGCCGGCAATTATATTTATTGACGAAATTGATGCTGTTGGCCGTCAACGTGGTGCAGGACTTGGTGGCGGACATGATGAACGTGAACAAACACTTAATGCACTTCTTGTAGAAATGGATGGATTTGAACAAAATAGTGGTGTAATAATTATTGCGGCAACCAACAGACCAGACGTACTGGATCCTGCTTTGTTAAGACCAGGAAGATTTGATAGACAAGTTGTTGTTGATAGACCAGACGTGAAAGGAAGAGAAGGAATTTTAAAAGTTCATACTCGCAAAACACCTCTTGACAAAAGTGTAAAATTAAAAACGTTAGCCAAAGGAACTCCAGGATTATCAGGAGCAGAACTTGCTAATTTAGTTAACGAAGCAGCTCTTTCAGCAGCACGTAAAAATAAAGAAACAATTGACATGGATGATTTTGAGGACGCAAAAGATAAAATAATGATGGGAATGGAAAGAAAAAGCCTTATCATTTCAGAAGAAGAAAAAAATGTTACTGCTTACCATGAAATAGGACATGTTCTTGTTGCACTTAAAACTCCAGGCACAGATCCTGTTCATAAAGTTACAATAATTCCACGAGGAAGAGCGTTGGGAGTTACAACATATCTTCCTGTTGATGAAAAGCATACGTACTCTAAAGAATATCTCGAAGGAATTATAACATACGCATTAGGAGGCAGGGCAGCAGAAAAAGTTATTTTTAATAATTTTACAACTGGTGCCGGAAATGACATTGAAAAGGCAACTGGAATTGCTAGAAAAATGGTTTGTGAATGGGGAATGAGCGAGAAAATGGGACCAATTTCATATGGTGCAAAAGAAGAAGAGTTGTTCCTCGGAAGAGAAGTTACAAAACACCAAGAGTTTAGCGAATCAACAGCCCAAGAGATTGATGTAGAAGTTAAAATAATTATTATGGAAGCTATGGTGCGGTCAGAAAACATTCTTAAAGAAAACATGGATATTCTACACAAACTTTCTAAAGAATTATTAGAACGAGAAATTCTTGATGCTGAAGAAATTGATAAAATTATTAAAGGCGAAGAGCTTCCTCCACTAAAGAAAAATGGTGATGATGTTCCTGAACATGTAAAAAACATGATTAAGGAAAAAGAAGAAAGAAATCCTGAAGAGAAAACGCCAGACGAGAAACCTGAAGAAAGCAATGACGACAACGCTTGATAAGGGAAACATAGACTACAAAGCAGAATTGCTTAGAAAAAGTATTCATTTGCTTTCTTTATCAATAGCAATTGTTTACTATTATATTACAAAGGAATTAGCACTCATGTTGTTAATTCCTTTAACTTTAATATCTCTTATCTTGGATTTAGCACGCTACCTTTTTCCTGCCTATAGAGATTTTCTATATTCCTATTTTGGATTTATGCTCCGCAAGCACGAAATAAATTCTAAACAAATTACACTAAGCGGTGCCACGTATGTTTTAATTGCCGCATTAGTTACGGTAATGTTTTTTCCAAAAGTGTTTGTATTATTAGGAATTGCGGTTCTAATATTTGGCGATATTTTTGCCGCTCTTATTGGAAGAAAATTTGGAAAGCATAAATTTCTTTTTAAAAGCCTTGAAGGAACCACGGCGTTTATAGTTTTTGGAAGTTTGATAATGCTTGCAACTCCGAAAATAGAAGGTAACTTAACAGAATATTTAATTGGGTTTGCGGCGGTTGTAGTTTCTGGAATAGTTGAAAATATTTCATACGGTTGGGCGGATGATAACCTTACAATTCCAATTGCAGTCTGTGGCACTATGGCAATATTATATTCAATCTACTTACCTAATTTAGAATTGGTGTTACCCCATGTTCCTTTTTAGAAACCTATTCTTAAAGAAACCCAATTTTAAAAGCTTTAATTGCAGATGAAACTAATTGTTTTATAGTTTGTATAATTTTTACTTTTTTGAAAATAAATTATTAATGATATGAAAAAAACACATTTACCCTTTTTATTTATTATTGCAACTCTACTCCTCTCTCTTTTCTCGTGCACCAATTCTCAAAGACCAGCAATTGGAAACGATGATGATATAATTGTAATTGCCGATTCGGCTCTTTATTATGAACTTGAAGCAGAAATGCTTCATGTGTTTGAGAAAATAATTTACACTCCACAACCAGAAAATCTATTTAACTTAATGAGAGAAAACCTGGGAAAGGTCAGGAATCTAAAGAGCCGAAAAAACATAATTTTTCTAGGTGCATTAGATTCAGACGATAAAACTTCGCAATATATTAAAGGTTCGTTGGATTCATCCGTAACTGAAATGATAGCAAGTGGAAAAGAGTTTTTTATTAATAAAAATGATTTATGGGCAAAAAATCAGCTTGTTATGTTTATTGTTGGCAATTCAGTTGACGAACTTAAAAAAAACATACTTAAAGGAAATGAAGAGCTTCTTTATTCTTTTAGAAAGACCTCTAACAAAAGATTATTTTCACAGCTTTATAAGCCAAGGTTGGAAAATAAAAAAATAGAAGCCGAGTTATTAAGCAAATATGGTTGGACAATGTACATTCAACCAGCTGTTGAACTTGCTAAAAGCGATTCTGTTAATAATTTTGTTTGGCTAAGAAGTGGAAGAAATAGAGATATTGAAAGATGGATGTTTGTTCACTGGATTGAAAATGCAAACGCACATTATTTAAATCAAGATTCTCTATCGAGCATAAGAAACAGAGTAACTAAAAAATATTTTAGAGTTAGCGACGATTCTGTTTACGTTGATATTTCACATGGAATGTCGAAGCCAATGGTTACACAAGCAAACCTTAATGGACGTTACGCCCTTATGTGTCAAGGCTTTTGGAAGTTTAGTGATCAATCGGGTGGTGGTCCTTTTATCAACTACTCGTTTTTGGATGAAAAAACTGGACGATTTTACATGATTGATGCATCAGTATTTGCTCCAAAATATTATAAGAAAAAACTTATCCAACGTGCAGATGTGATTCTTACATCGTTCAAAACAATTGATGAATTATCGGAAGATAGAGTTGAAACTCTTTTGGATGAGTTGGAGTAAGTTGAGTAGTAGTCGCATTTTATGCGACTTTTATAATTCCAACCCATCTTCCGCATAAGTATTTTCAGTTTCGCAAACTCGTACTTTTATTTTAGTAATTTCCTTTGCAAGATTTGCCTTAGAGATTTTATCTAAAAAATATCCAACCAAATTTTCTGCTGTAGTTTCAAAAGGAACAATAACATGTGCGGAATTTAACTCAGAAATCTTTTCAATAAGAATAGAATCTTTTTCCCAAATAATTACTGTGTGGTCAAGTTCATCAACAATTGGGGCAACAATATCCTTAACATCAAAATAGTCTAAAACCATTCCTGTTGATGACTCAATGTTTCCCTCAAACTCAACTTGCATTTTGTATGAATGCCCATGTAGGTTAAAACATTTTCCTTTATGGCATTGTAGTCTGTGTGCCATTTCCCAGCTAAAATCTTTTGCAATTTTCATTTTTCTTAATTTCCTTTGCGTCTTCCCGCCTTTGCGGTTTTCTTTAGTGTGTGGTTATACTCCGGTTTTATCTGGATCCCAAATATATTTGTGCATTTGTAATTGATATCTAACATTCAACTTATCTTCTAAAATCCAGTTTACTAATTCTTCGTGTTCAATTTTGCCAAATACTGACGAAAACAAAACCGTTACTTTTTCATCTAATTTATACTTAATAATAATATCTTTTGCCCAATCGTAATCTTCACGCGTGCCTAGCACAAATTTTACTTCATCCTTAGGTTTAAGAAAATCAACATTGTTGAAATCATTTTTCTTATCCATTTTGCTGGATGGAGTTTTGAAATCCAAAATATTTGTAACTCGGTTATCAACATTTTCAATTGAAAGCGAACCGCTTGTTTCTAACAAAACAGTAAAACCTTTATCACAGAGTATTTCCATTAGTGGATAAACACCATCTTGTAACAAAGGTTCACCACCAGTTATTTCGACCAAATTACAGTTGAACGATTCAATTTTTTCAATTATTGAATCAATTTGTAAATCCTCTCCATCGTAAAATGCATATTCTGTATCGCAATAAGTACAGCGTAGGTTGCATCCTGTTAGCCTGACAAAAACGCAACGCTCTCCAGCATAAGTGCTTTCGCCTTGAATTGAGTAAAATATTTCGTTTATTTTTAACATTAATAATCTTTCTAAAGTGGATTATAAAATAAGGAAAATTTTGGACGCAATTCTAAAAAGTAGAAAGATAAATGGCTAACCAATTGTATCAAATAAATAAAGTTTAGACATTCCCAAATTATTTCGTATACTTACAAACCGAATGGTCGGTTTATAAAGGTGAATTAATGAATAATACAAAAAATACAGCAATAGCAGTAGCAACTAAATTATTTGCAAAGAAGGGATTTGATAATAC
>JAQICK010000206.1 GCA_027858595.1 Melioribacteraceae bacterium | reverse complement strand
TCTTACTATTCACAAGATTTCTCACCCAAGAAAAAGGGTTCGAAATGACAATTTATTTTTAAAAATCATCTATTGATAACATTACGATTAAATAATGCTGTCTATATTAGAACTCAGCCTAATTTTTTTCCAATTTTATTTATTCTAAAATCTAAGAGGCGAGTAGCTTTTTAACTTAGTGTCCATCTTTTTACTCTCTGGAAGGATTTTTTCAAGTGCATTCCAAAATTTTTTGCTGTGATTTTTATGTGCTGTGTGTACTAATTCGTGTAAAATAACATAATCAATTAGTTCATCGGGTAATTTCATTAAATGAATATTGAGATTAATGTTGTTTTTCCCTGAGCAACTTCCCCATCGCGATTTTAAGTTTTTGAGAAAAAGTCTATTGTATTTAAACCCAAACAAATAGGCTAGCTCTTCTACTCTTCTAGGAATATGTTTTTTTGCTTCAATTCTTAATGCTTCTGTTATGCCAAATTTAATTTCAGTTTGTATCTTTTCCGATCTTACATCTTGAGATGAGGGATATTCAACAATAACTTTAGAATGTTCAATTTTTATGCGTGATTTATCAACATCACTTTTATAAATAACCAGTGTATGTTCTTTGGTGCTGTAGGATGTGTTCTCATCAAAGACGATCTGATTCTTTTCAATCGTTTTTATTTTGGATAGGTGTTTAAATATCCATCCATCTTTGCTTTTCGCAAACTCTTCTGCTTCCCAATAGCTTACTCTTTTTGGAACGGTAACCACAACTCCATCAAAAGGTTTTATTCTAATTCCTAAATATTTTGCATTATTGCTTTTTTTAAGAATAATTTTACCCGAGTATTCTAATTCAACAACTTTGTAGCTTTGGTTTGATTGTTTTAAACTATTAAAAATAAAATTCCCCGCATTTTTTTCGATAGTATTTATAGTAAATATTATAATTTGAAAAATATGGAAAAATTAGCAAACATAATCCGAACAAAATATGCATCTGCAGAAAAAGAGTCCTACCAGGATGTTCTTTATCAGCACAATTTGATTGATAGTTTTTTAGCTATAAAACCAATTATCGATGATGTCGATCATATGTTTCTTCTTCTTAATAGAGATAGACAAATAGTCTATTCAAACAAACTATTTAAGGAATTTTCAAATGAAGATAACCTACTAAGTCTTAGAATAGGAGAAGTACTTGGTTGCATTCATTCAACTGAAGAAATTGGAGGATGTGGCACGAGTGAGAGCTGCAGAGAATGTGGCGTAGTGAATGCTATTCTAAATAGCCAAATTAAACAAAATGATGTGCAAGAGTGCAGAATTACTTCTGGAAACAACCAAGTTTATGATTTTAAACTTTGGGCAAAATCCATTGAATTAGAAAATACCGAATACACACTTGTTTCAATTACAGATATTAGTAATGAAAAAAGGAAAAAAGTATTAGAACGGTTGTTTTTTCATGATATATTAAATACTGCTGGAAGTTTGAATAACTTTTTGGAAATAATGCAGGATTGTACACCTGAGGAAATGACGGAATTTTCAAAGCTATCGTTGGAAATATCAAATACTTTAATTGAAGAACTTAAGGCACAAAGAATGCTTGGCTTAGCAGAAGATTCAAAATTATTGGTTGATATTACAGAGTTTGATCCATATTCTGCAATTGAAGAAACTTTGAATATATACAACAATAGTATTCTTTGCGAAAATAAAAAACTAAGATTAGTAAAGGCTGATGAAAATATAATTTCAATTAAAACAGATAAAATATTGCTCAAAAGATCCTTAGGAAATCTTACTAAAAATGCATTAGAAGCAAGTGTTGAAAATGGAATAGTATCTCTAAGTATTGAAGAATTTGATACTACATTAGTTTTTAGCGTTCATAGTGAGGCATATATTCCTGAAGATATTCAATCTCAAATATTTCAAAGGTCATTTTCTACAAAAGGAAGTGGGCGTGGCATTGGAACATATAGCGTGAAATTGTTAACTGAAAAATATCTTGGGGGAGAAGTATCATTCAATTCTACAAAAGAATTTGGAACAACGTTTTATATATCTATTCCGAAAGAATTATAATGGCTTTTTATAATTAATAATAGAAGATTCATCCCCCATAATAAGCCCAATATGCTTCGTTTCTTCCATGTTGTCAAAAATAATTTTTATTGTCATCGTCAATGGAGTGGCAAGTAACATTCCTACAGTTCCCAAAACCCATCCCCAAAAAATTAACGAAATAAAAACAATTAATGGTGAAAGTCCAAGGTTTTTGCCCATTAAACGAGGTTCAATTACATTACCAATTATTATGTTAATCAACAAAAACGCAATCATTACTGCCAAAGCGGTTGGAAAACCTGCTTGAATTAACCCCAATAATACCGCAGGAACTGCAGCAATTATTGATCCGATATTTGGAATAAAATTTAATAAAAATGCCAAGAAACCCCAAAGCAGTGGAAAGTCAATTCCTATAATTGCTAAACTTATTGAAACGAGAAATCCTGTAACTAAACTGGTTAGTGTTTTTGTGCCAAAATATGCGTTTAAATTATGTACTATTTTATTTACTCTAGCTAGAGAACTTTTATTAATTAACTTAATTTTTCTTTCAAAAATTGAAATTTCAAGCAACATAAATATTACAACTAATAATATTATAAATGAATTGCTCATCAGATTTCCGAAACCAGTAAAAACATTTCCGGCAAATTTCATAATTAGTCCGGCATTAAAATATTCGGAAATATTTAATTCAATATCCAACCAACCATTAGCACCTAAAAATTGATTAAGCCCTTTCCAATAAAGAGTAAATCGTTCTTCATAAAAAGGAATTTTTTCTGTAAAGCTGGCAACAGATGCACCAAGTAATCCAAAAATGGTAACTGTAATTATTGCTAGAGCTATTATAACAATAGTTAACGCAATCGAAACGTGTAAACCCTTTTTTTGAAGCCATTTAAATGGTCCATATAAAATAGCAGTAATAAAAATGGATAAAAACAGTGGCGTAATTAAACCTGCTGCTTCCCTTAAGCCAGCAATAACAACTATTACGGCAGCAAAGATAATCCAAAATTTAACCCCAAACTGTGAAAATATTTTTTCTTGTTTCTCCACTATAATTCCCAGCTTTAATTATTAAAGACTAGTGTAGTGAACGAAATTTTTCGTTCACTACACTAGATACAAGTACATTATTGAAATAAAAATTATATAACACCGATAACTCAAAGGGAATGCCATAGGCACAATTCTAAGTTTCAAGAATTACAAAACTTAATATTTATACTTTAACCACTTTACAACTTCGCCCCAAGATGGTCTTTTTCCTGTCATCATTATACCAACACGATAAATTTTACCAGCTATAGGAAAAATTGCAAATACTGTTGCTACATTTACAAGTGTTGATAATACAATTTGCCAAAGTGGAACATCTACCATAGCCATCTTGGCTGGCATTACAATTACCGCAGCAAATGGCGACATTGAAGCAATTGTTGCAACTGGATTACTAGGGTTTTCAATCATCGACATTGATATGAAAAATGGAATCATAACTAAAAGCATAATTGGCCACATTCCAGATTGTGCATCTTGAGGATCTTCAAAAATTGAACCTACTGTTGCAAAAAGTCCAACAAAAATTAAAAGTCCTAAAAAGAAATTAACAAGCAAATATGCCACCTGAAGAAATGTAATATCTATAGTAATATTCTCGGGAAGCATAAACCATGATGTTGATGCAACAAGAATTACTGGCGAAATCCAAATAGCCATCTGTAAAAGACCAGTAATTGCAGCCCCAAGAATTTTTCCAATCATTAATTCCTTACTGGTTACTGAGGATAAAAGCACTTCAACAATTCTGTTCGATTTCTCTTGAATTACTGTTTGCATTACCATAGAACCCATCATTAGCAAACTAATGTATAATAAAAATGAAAAAAGGTACGAAAGAATAAGGTTTCCATAACCTTCTTCTTTAATCTCTTCTCCTTCTGATATTTTGAAACTTGAAATGTTAACAGACATGCGAGCATATTGTAATTCTTCAGGATTAATGTTTTTGGATTGAAAATATTCCTCAACTAAAACACGGTTTATTGGATTATCAATTCGTTCTAATAACCTCATGTTTTTAGGAGTCTTTGAATAGTATTTTATTTTCTTATCCTCCAAAGCAGAATTTGGAATAAATATAATTCCAGAAATTTTTTCGCTTAGTAAATCCGTCTGTTTCTTATTCACATAATCATCAAATTCCATCTGGGACATTGAATTAATCATTGGTATAACTGTGCTATCTTTTATAAAGTTCCATTCACCAATTACACCTTTAAGATTTTCTGCAATAGTCTCTGATTCAGCAATAATTTCTACAACACTTTTTTCGGAATCAAAACTCATTATGAATGTTTGAATTCCTATTATTCCAAACATAAAAACAGGAAGTAAAATGGTCATAATTATAAATGCTTTCGATAAAAGCTTTTCGCGTAGCTCTCTTTTTATTAGAGCAATAACTCTATAATTAAACATGTTTTACCTCCTGAGCAACTTCTTGACCAACAGTATCAATAAAAATCTCCTCAAGTGAAATATCATTTGCATCAAATTTTTTTATTTCAACATTATTATCAATTAACAATTTAAGAAGTAGTTGAATGTCCTTATCTTGTTTCACTTTTATTCCAACGCTATTTCCATAATCAGAAATATTTTCAATTATTGGATTGTTTCGGAGGAATGAAATATCTCCCTCATAATTAAGACTAATATTACGATGTGAACGTTCTGCCTTTATATCAGCAAGTGCACCGTTAATTTTTATCTTTCCGTGATCAATAATTGCAACATGATCACACATTTTTTCAGCAAAGGACATAACGTGTGTGGAAAAAAGAATTATTTTACCTTGCTCTTTTAATTCGAGAATCATGTTTTTCATTATGTTAGTGTTTATAGGATCAAGTCCTGAAAAGAGTTCATCCAAAATTAAAACTTCGGGATCGTGCAATAGAGTGGAAATAAATTGAACCTTTTGCTGATTACCTTTTGATAAGTCTTCAATTTTAGAATTCATTCTATCTGCAAGATCAAATTTTTTCAGATAATTTTTTGCCATTTTTGTAACTACACGTCCTTTTTTGCCTTTAATTTCGGCAAAGAAAAGTAGTGTTTCAAGAACTTTCATTTTTTTGTAAAGCCCACGCTCTTCAGGAAGGTAACCAACTTTGCTGTTAAAATCTGGTCCTGCCTTAATTCCTTCATATGTTACTTCTCCACTATCAGGCATATAGATGTTCATCATCATGCGTATTGCAGTTGTTTTTCCAGCTCCGTTTCTACCAAGGAGGCCAAAAATTGAACCTTTAGGAACTGAAAAAGATGCATTATCTACAGCCTTTAAATCTCCAAAAGATTTTGAAATGTTTTTAACTTCAAGTGCTGCCATTTATTCCTCTTAATTTTAGAGTATTTACAATTACAAAATATTAAAATATAACTAATAGACCAATTTTATATTCTAAAAAATTGCATTCCATTTTTTTGACGAAAGGGCTATTTTATAGTTCCTTTTGGTAGTATAATATTTACCCCGAATTATGCTTAACAAAACCACTAATGTATAATCGACCAAGTTGGAGCTCACAGAACGCAATCATGCTGAGTGTGCAAGTCCGCTTCTGTCTTACTTTACACTGAGTAATTTATTTTTTTTACGTAAACTAAGATTATTCATTTAAACTACGAATCCTGAACAGTTATTAAACATCTAACCTTTGAATTTGATTAAAAATTATTCCTTAATATTTATTAAATTTAAAGTTCGAAAATTTTAGACTAACTAATTAAGAATGAATAACTTAGAATTAAGCGAAAGAGCAAAATCGATTTTGCGTTATGTTATACACCAGTATATTTTAACAGCAAATCCCGTTGGCTCTCGTAAAATATCAAAAAAGTATGATGTTGGTTTTTCACCTGCAACAATACGCAATGTTATGGCTGATCTTGAAGAATCTGGCTTGTTGGGGCATCCTCATACTTCTGCTGGACGTGTTCCCACAGACCAAGGTTATCGTTTCTATGTTGATTCACTAATGGGCGTTCCAAAATTACCGATTACGGAAAAACGTGCAGCCGAAACTATTTTGAGTTCTTCAAGTCATGATACTAACGATTTAATAAAAGCCACTTCAACAATTTTGAGTAATATTACTAATCAGCTTGCGTGTATTACGTATCCACAACTTAGTAATTCTGTTTTAGAAAAAATTCAAATAATTAAACTCTCTTCTACAAAAATTTTAGTTGTTGTAACCGTGCTTTCTGGATTAGTGAAAACAATTACTTTAGAGCTGCGTGCAAATTTTGGACAATCGGATTTAGAAAATATTCAAAGAATATTAAATCAGAGACTTTCAGGACTGAAATTTTCTGAAATTCGCGACACAATTATTGAACGATTTCAAAATATATATGCAACACAATACAAACCAATAATTAGGGTTTTTTTGGATTCAGCAGATAAATTGTTTACAGATAAAACGGATAATAACAAATCGGTGGTTACTGGAACAAAAAACATTTTATCACATCCAGAATTTGAAGAGCATGAAAAATTTCAAGGAATAATAGAACTAGATGAAGATAGTAGTATGGTTGAAATCCCAATTGAGGAGGGGTATGTTCCCCAAGTTTATGTCGCATTAACAAGTTTCACAAACAGATAAGAAACACCAG
>JAQICK010000173.1 GCA_027858595.1 Melioribacteraceae bacterium | reverse complement strand
GGTCTTTCAAATAATTTAGATTAAACTCCCAATCGGATGTGTTTTTTTCTAATAAACGATATATGAATTTTGGTTCAATTAAATTTGAATATTCATTAATAATTATCTCAACATCTATGTTAGACAAAGAGGCATAACTTATTACTAGTTCTCCCTTAGTATTTTCTGTGAGCCCAGAATAATAATTATCTGGTATTCCAGAAAGCCATATATATCTTTCAATTTCAGTTTTTACCCAATTATTATTTTCTGTAAGCTTAATTTTCCTGAATGCTTTTGCTACAGTTCGTGTAACATTTGGATTTCTGTCTAAAACACTTATCAACAATGAAAAATATTGTCCAAATTCCTCG
The DNA here is from genome assembly GCA_027858595.1 of Melioribacteraceae bacterium. Classification (GTDB taxonomy): domain Bacteria; phylum Bacteroidota; class Ignavibacteria; order Ignavibacteriales; family Melioribacteraceae; genus 1-14-2-50-31-20. Next base: position 4,617 of record JAQICK010000173.1, on the reverse strand, counting down.
CGACCATATTCTTCATCTTCTCTAAATGGAAAATAGCAAGCAGAATTAGCCATTTCAGTTCTAATTCTACAAGAGTGAGCAGATACTAAAATATTAAACAAGCCAACGTCATTTGGAAAATATTTTAATTTCCTAAAATTACCCAATAATGAAAGTATTACTTTTTCTTTATGAGGCCTTCCCAAAATATACTGGAGAGTTGGAACCATATTTTTAGTTGGACCAATTCGGTATATAGCAAAAAGTATTTCAAAGAGTTCTTCATCTCCATTATAAGAAGATAACTTTCCCTCTAAATACTTAATTGATTTAACATTCTTAATGTCACGGAAATAAAAATTAACTATTGCATATGGAAAACCATTTGAATTCTGGATATGTTCTGAAGCAATTCCTCTTAAAAGATAAACCAATGTTAAAGAGTCGCCAACTTTACCAATAGCTTTAAATGTTGAAATTTGAAATTGATTAGTTGAATCTGTCAATTTCCTAATTAGAAATTCTTTGCTCTTTTTTGATTCTCCAAGTTGACCTAACGCAAATGCTATGTTCTTGCCATATTTATTAAAATCAAGCTTAATAATTGAATCCACAAATGTTGTATCATCCGAATGACTAATGCTAAACAACGCAGCATTGACTTTTGCTGGATTATCTGATTGTAAGTATTCATTTATAATGTTTTTGTCAAATTCGCGTAGGAATGTTGTTCTGACTAATGCAGAATCGTTTTGTGAGTATTGGGCAATAACAAGATTGGAGGAAAGGAGAATAAAAATAATTTGAAATAATTCTGAAAATCTTGAATAAAATTTCATACTACAAACTCCTGTAATAAAGCTTAGTGTCCTTTGTGAGCTTAGTGGTTATTCTCAATAATTAAATACCAATTTCATAAACACGATATTTTTTATAAACTTCACCATTCATGGCTTCGGCACCACGTGTCATCATTTCGTTGTCTTCAAGAATCCAACTGGCTTCGCCATTCATAATTCCAAGTTTTTCAGCACGTTTAGTAATTTCATAATATAGCAAGGCATCAATTCCACGTTTTTGATATTCAGGAATAATTCCTAGAGTAAGTACTCTTGCCCATTTAATTTTTTTACGCTGTGTGAATAGTTTAATTACATTAAATGGAAATAATTTTCCGTTAAAATCTTTAAATAATATATTATAGTCGAGCATAACCAGAGCAAACGCAACTACCTTCCCTTCTACTTCTGCAAATACAACTAACGACTCCTCAATAAGTGGTTTTAATTCTTTTGCAAGATTATCAATTTCCTCATCTGTCATTGGAATAAATCCCCAATTTGGAGCCCAAGCTTGGTTATAAACATACTTAACTTTTTCTAATTCACTTTTGAATTTTTTCAAATTAATTTGTTTAATTTCTACCTTCGATCGTCTTCTTGCAATATCAGCTACACGAATTATTTTTTCCGATTGTAGCAATTTTTTATTGTCAAGACTATACGCTAACAAATCTTTAACTTTTTTTAGTCCGTAATTTTCCATTAATTCTAAATAGTATTTTGGATTGTATGTCATCATCAATCTCGGTGGCTCGTCAAACCCTTCAAGGAGCATTCCAAACTCATCATTACTAGATGGATTTGCTGGTCCACGCATTGCGTCAACACCTTTAGATTTCAACCATTCTTTAGCTTTATCTAATAATGTATTTGCAACCTCTTGATCATTTATGGATTCGAAAAATCCAAAGAAACCAATGTTTTCTTTATGGACTTCATTATGAATATCATTTTTAATTGCAGCAATTCTCCCAACTGGCTCACCATCTTTGTAAGCCATAAACATTTCCATTTGAGATGTTTTGAAGAATGGATTTTTATCCTTGTTTAAAAGTTTCTTTTTATCCATCATTAAAGGAGGCACCCAATTGGGATCACCTTTGTATATCTTCCAAGCAAATTTTAAAAATTTTACTATATCTTTTGTTGGATGAAGTGATTTTATTTCAATGGTACTCATATTAACTCCAATAAAAAAGGCTCATTAATGACTAAAGATAATCACAACAATGAGCCTTAAAAATTATTTATTATAAAATTTAAATTAAGCCTAACTCAGTTCCGACTTCTTTAAATACTTTTACAATTTTTGCAAGATGGTGTTCTTCGTGAGTAGCCATATAGCTTGTACGTAACATTTGTCTGCCTTCAGGAACACCCGGTGGAACAAAGACGTTTACAAAAACTCCTCTGTCGTATAAATTGCGCCACATTTGTAATGCTATTTCATCCTTTTTAACAAAGACAGGAACAATACCAGTACGACCCTCAGCGACATCAAAACCTAATTCAGTTAGACCTTTACGCATATATTCTGCATTCGCAACAAGTTTATCTACTCTCCAAGGTTCTGCTTCAAGAACTTCAAGTGCTGCCATAGCTGCTGCAACAGAAGCAGGAGTAGGGGAAGCAGAAAATATTAATGCAGAACTATGATGTTTAATGTAATCAATAACTTTTGCTTTACCGCAGATGAATCCACCTAGAGATGCAAAAGTTTTACTAAAAGTTCCCATAGTTAAATCAACATCATCAACTAAATTAAATTCACTAGGAGTTCCACGTCCACCTTTACCAATAACACCAACAGCGTGAGCGTCATCAATTAAAGTACGAGCATTGTATTCTTTAGCAAGAGCAACTAATTTATCTAATTCAACAATTTCACCACCAGTACTAAAAACGCCATCACTAACAATTAATTTTGGAGTCTCTTTAGGAATTTTTTTCAGAATTCTCTCAAGATCATTCATGTCGTTATGTTTATATCTCAATAAATCAGCAGACATTCCTCTCGCCATCATAGTAGCAATTTGAATTGAGGCATGATTATCTTTATCTGAAATAACATATTCACCGCGTTGAACTATTGTTGGAATTACTCCTTGACCAGTTTGGTAACCAGTGCTGTATAGAAGTACAGCTTCAACACCAAAAAACTTTGCCATTTTTTCTTCAAGTTCTTCATGAAGTTTTAGCGTGCCAGTTAAATAGCGTGAGCCAGAGCAACCAGTTCCGTAATGTTCAATTGCCTTGATTGATGCTTCTTTAACTTTTGGATGTGCGGTAAGTCCTAAATAATTATTTGATCCAGCCATAATCATTTCACGACCTTCAATGTGAACTACTGGTCCTTCATTTTCTTCAATTGCTCTAAAATATGGATATAGTCCTGTCTTCTTAATTTCATCTGCACGAGTAAAATCATTACATTTTTTGAATAGATCCAATGCATCTCCAATAATAGTAAATAAATTATTTTAATTTTTAGTATTTTTTAATATAAAATTAGCTCGTTAATTTACTACTAAATAGATATAAATTCAATTTACTAATTAAGATAAGTTTTGATATGAAAGAAAGAAGCATTTCAGTTGTTACAGGTGCAAGTGGCTTTGTTGGAAGCCATTTAGTCGATTACCTTTTGGAAAAAGAGGACGAAGTCCATTGTATAGTTAGGAATACTAGTAACCTTCGCTGGTTGAAAGGTAAAAATGTTACTATTCATAATTCTGGTTTATTTGATAAAGATGGATTAAAAAATATTCTTAAGGGCGTTGATTATCTTTATCATGTTGCTGGTGTTGTAAAAGCAAAAACAGTAGATGGATATTTTCAAGGGAATGTTGAAACAACACGTAACTTATTAGATGCAGTTTTAGAAGTAGCTCCAAATATAAAAAAAGTTTTAATTGTTAGTAGTTTAACCGCAAGTGGTCCGTCCACACTTGGTAATGCAAATAATGAAGAGACTCCAACCGCACCAATTACTACTTATGGACGTAGCAAAGTTGCTCAGGAAGAACTTACAAAATCATATATGGATAAGTTGCCAATTACTATTGTTCGTCCGCCTGCTATATTTGGTGAACGCGATACCGAAATTTATTTGGTATTTAAAACTTACAAGCAAGGGCTAATGACGCTTGTTGGGTTTAACCATAAAGAGTTAAGCATAATTTATGTTAAAGATTTAGTTCGCGGAATTTATCTTGCGGCAACTAATGAAATTGCAAAAGGGGAGACCTACTTTATAAGTTCTAAAGAGTTTTACAACTGGCCACAAATTGGCAAAGTTATAAAAAATGCAATTGGAAAAGGTGCTATTAATTTGAGGTTACCACATTTCTTAGTTTATATTGTAGCCGCATTTGCACAATTCTTTTCTATGTTTAGTAAAAAACCAGCTACATTTAATCTAGAAAAAGCTCATGATTTTGTTCAAGAAGCTTGGACTTGCGATGCAACAAAAGCACAAAAAGATTTGGGATTTGTAGAAAAGTTCGGTCTTGAAGATGGAATGAAAAAGACTATTGATTGGTATAAAAAAGAGAAGTGGTTATAAAAACTGGAGTTGAATTAGCTCCAGTTTTTAATATTTATCTATTTTAAAGCTTCGTTTTCTTAGAAAATTAAAAATTATATGCTTGAATTCTGTATTTATAGATTCCTGTGGCTATCCAAAACTCAGTCCGACTAGTATTTAGCCCAATTTCTCTGACGGTAAATTGAAAAGACACATTTCTAATGGTCAGATCAACTCTAAAATTTAGTAAATATTTGCTAAGTTTATGAT
>JAQICK010000386.1 GCA_027858595.1 Melioribacteraceae bacterium | reverse complement strand
CTCATGTTATTACTATGCACATATAGCAATTGGCGGAAAGGACTTGTTTAATAAAAAAATCACAGAGCTTAAAAAAGAAAAGAAAATAGCTGAATTAAGTGACCAAATATTTGAAATAGCGAAAATAGCAAAAAGGAAAAATGAATTCTGCACTATAATAATGTATTTGTGATTCCTGAGTATAATTGCATTATTATTATATATATTTCTTGTTAACTTTATTTAACCAACAATATGATTTTACTATGAAAAAAAAAACAATTAAATAATTTTAGTTAAATAATTTTAAAATATTACTGTAGAGAATATTGTATCCAAACAATCTAGGGAACTCTACAAGAAAAACAAAAATACTACTCCTCTTCTCAAAAGCTGATTTTACGGATAAATAAGGCGTTTGTATTTTTTAGCCTATTTGTTACAGCATGTGACCCTTTATAATAAATAGTATTTATTGCAATGAAACGAACAATCCTTCCATATAATCCAAAGCTTAAACAACTGGCTCGCAAGTTGAGAAACAACAGCACTAAATCCGAAGTAATATTATGGAATTATCTTAAGGGCAAACAAATTAAAGGTTACGATTTCCATAGACAAAAACCAATTGCAAACTATATTGTTGATTTCTACTGTAGCGAGTTAAAATTGGCAATAGAAGTTGATGGTGAAAGTCATTATGGAAATGAGTTTAAAGACGATATTAGACAAAAAGAAATTGAGAAATATGGCATTATTTTTTTAAGATTTGATGAAAGTGAAATTTATTTTAACCTTGATGGTGTTATGAAAGTGATTGAGAATTGGGTTGAAGTGCATTCAAAAGCACACACCCCTTGATGCGGAAAAACACCGCATCTTTCCCCTCTCAAGAGGGGATATTTTCGAATCGTAGCTTTTAAAAAGTCCCCTCTTGAGAGGGGATTTAGGGGTGTGTGCTTTTCCTTCATAAAATGGTGTTTACCAAAGGATGTGTTCTTTTGAAAACTCGCTCCAGAGTAAAATCTTTTTGAATCTGCTAATGCCTAATTCAAGTTATAACTTTCTGGAGGATTCTTTATCCAATAACCAAAAAAGATTTCCAGCCTTTGGATTTACTAGAGACGCTGGGTAGCTTTTTGATACTTCTTTTTTATTTAATATTTCAAAAACCCTTTCTGCCTTATTTTTACCAACAGCAACAATAGTAACTGTTTCAGCATTGTTAATAATATTTCCAGTAATTGTAATTCTCTTTTGTCCCGAAGTAGGATGCACTGCAACTTCGCAAGTATTTGGTGAATTGAACAACTTTATTTCATGCGGAAATATGGAGGCTGTGTGTCCATCTTCTCCTAAGCCGAGTAGTATAAAATCAAATTTCGGATAACCATCCTCAATAGCCAAAGTTGTTTCTAAAATTTTAGAATGGGCTATTGCTTCATCCTATTGATTGTCTTCCCCTTTTATTCTGAATATATTTGACTCGTGCAAGTCTATTTTTGAAAACAAATAATCGTAAGCCAATTTGTAATTGCTGTCATTTTTACTTGGCGGGACACATCTTTCATCTCCCCAAAAGAAACGGATTTCATTCCACACAATTTTGTCTTTGAAATTTTCACTTAGATATTTGAATATTTTAATTGGAGTATTTCCACCAGACAGGGCAATTGAATAATACTTACCATCATCAAGATCATCAATTTTTTGTTTCCAATAATTTCCAATAAATTCTGAGAGTTCATCAGTATTATTGAATATTTCAATAATGTTTTTATAGTTCACAATAAATTCCATCATCGGTTAAATTTTTACAAGGATAACGCCAAGTGCGTCCTTCCTCTTCAATTAATTCATCGGCTACGTCTGGGCCCCAAGTGCCACAAGGATATCCATAAATTGGGATTGTATCATCGTTCTTCCATGCATCAAGTACAGGTTCTAAAAACTCCCATGCACTCATCACAGCGTCACCACGAGCAAATAAAGTTGAGTCGCCTAACATTGCATCTAACAAGAGCCTTTCGTAGGCAGAGGGAACTCTTTGATTTGCTAAATCAGAATAATGGAAATCCATATTAACCGTTTGAACATTAAAACCACTACCAGGCACTTTCATTCCAAACTTCATTAAAATACCTTCATCTGGTTGAATTCTTATTATCAGTTGATTGCTACCTTCGTTAAGTTCTTGTTTCTTAAACAGAAAATGTGGTGTGCATTTAAAATGAATTACGGCTTCGGTAACTCTGGTTGGAAGTCGTTTACCAGTTCTTACATAAAAAGGAATTCCGCCCCATCTCCAATTATCAATGTAGAACTTTAGTGCTGCAAAAGTTTCGGTTTTCGATTCTGGATTTACACCCTCCTCTTCACGATAACCTTTCATCTTTTCCCCTTTCACATTTGATTCTAAATACTGCCCACGTATTACATTTTTTGCAACATCCTTTGTGTCTATTTTTCTAATGGATTGAAACACTTTTTCGGTTTCATTACGGATTGATTCTGAATCGAGAGAAGACGGAGGCTCCATTGCGATCAATCCAACAAGTTGCAAAAGATGGTTTTGAATCATATCTCGCAAAGCACCAGAGCCATCGTAGTAACCACCGCGTTTTTCAACTCCAATAGATTCCGATGAGGTAATTTCAATATGGTCTATGTAATTTCTATTCCAAAGTGGTTCAAATATTCCGTTAGAAAATCGTGTAACCAATACGTTCTGGACTGTTTCTTTTCCAAGATAATGATCTATTCTATAAATCTGATTTTCATTCCAATTTTCTTTTAATGACGCATTTAATTTTTTTGCACTTTGTAAATCGTAGCCGAAAGGCTTTTCTATTATTATTCTTTTCCAACCGTTTTTTTCTTTATTCAATTTTGCTTTTGCTAGGTTTTCTGGAATAATAGAATATAAACTAGGAGGTGTAGATAAATAGAAAATTATATTTTCATTTATATTTAATTCTGTAGTTATTGTCGAAAGTCTATTCTTCAATGCTGAAAAAGAGTAGGGAGATTTTGCATTTACACTTTGATAAAAAACCGATTGTAGAAATTCATCTATTCCTTCAGTGTTTTCGGATTGTGTAAACTCTAGTATTCCCTTTTTCATTAATTTTCTAAAATCATCATCGGATAACTCCGACCTACTGGCACCAACAATTGAAAATTTTTCTGGCAATAATTTTTGGTTAAATAAATCGTAAAGCGAAGGAACAAGTTTTCGTTTAGTTAAATCTCCCGAAGCACCAAAAATTACAATTATCTGATTTTCTGGTTTTTGCATAATCTCTCATTTTATAATTATATTAAGCCAATATATCTATTTTTATTACAACTAGAAAATTATGCTTTTCTTGGTATATTACAGTTTCTGTAAAACAAGTATTTTGCACCTCGTCATTTCGAACGGATGTGAGAAATCTCTCAATAATTAAAAAATTTCTCACCAAAAAAAAAGGTTTCGAAATGACAAATCCTCTATTTTGCAGAGACTCTATTGTATCAAAATAATTTGTAATAATAAAAGGTGAAAATGAATCTTTACATTGATGGCGATGCTTTTCCGAATATACTTAAGCCTATTGTTTATAGAGCAATTGAAAGATTAGAGATAACATCATTTATAGTATCCAACAAGAGAGTATTTGTGGGTAATTCGAAATATATAGAATACGTAATAGTTGCTGATGGACCAGATGAAGCAGATAACCAAATTGTAAAAATGGTAAGCGAAGGTGATTTAGTAATTACTGCAGATATTCCTCTTGCTGATCAAGTAATAACAAAAAAAGCATTTGCTCTAGACCCGAGAGGTAAATTCTGGGATGCTGATAATATTAAACAAGCTTTAGCTATGCGCGATTTTATGGAATCGTTTCGGGAAAGTGGAGGTGTAACAAAAGGCCAAGCACCATTTAATCAAAAGGATGTTAGCCTATTTGCCAATCAATTGAACCAATTTTTC
>JAQICK010000436.1 GCA_027858595.1 Melioribacteraceae bacterium | reverse complement strand
ATCATCTAAAATACTACCAATATTTCCAAATCCATTAACAACTGCAATGTAAACTTCAAGGCCCTTTATATTTACAGATGATTCTTTAATTCCAGCGCTACCTCTTAGATCTTCAAAATTTAGAACTTCTAAATTTGTACCAGTTAATTTAAAGTATGCAGTTCTGAGCGCTGCTTGCATAACACCACCTGAGGTTCCAAAAATGGCTGCAGCTCCAGTAGATTCACCAAGGGGATTGTCAAATTCATCATCCGGTAAATCAGAAAATTCAATTCCGTGCATTTTGAACATCCTTACAAGTTCACGTGTTGTAAGAACAGCATCAACATCATGTAGAAATTTTTCGCTTAACTCAGCTCTTTCAGATTCATATTTTTTTACTGTGCATGGCATAATGGAAACAACATAAATATCCTCTGGATTAATGTTCATCTTATCAGCGTAATATGTTTTTAAAATTGCACCTTCCATTTCATGAGGAGATTTACACGAAGAAACATGTGGCAATAGTTGTGGTCTATTTTGCTCAACGTACTTAACCCAGCCAGGGCAGCAGCTAGTAAACATTGGAAGTGTTCCAGCATTTTGTACTCTGTTTATTAGTTCAGCACTTTCTTCCATAATTGTTAAATCTGCCGCAAAGTTTGTATCAAAAACTTTATCAAAACCTAAGCGACGTAATCCGCTAACAATTTTACCAGTAACATTTGTACCTAAGGGTAGATTGTATTCTTCTCCTAGCGATGCTCTGACTGCAGGTGCAACTTGAACTACAACATGCTTTGATTTGTCTTGAAGAGCATTCACAATTTCTTTGGTGTGACTTTTTTCACGCAATGCAGCTGTGGGACAAACTAAAATACACTGCCCACAAAGTATGCAATCACTTATATTTAATCCTTTATTATGCGGAGTCGTAACGTTTGTAACAAAACCACGATTTGTAAAGTCAATAGCTCCAATTTTTTGTATATCACCACATACACGAACACATCTTCCACAAAGGATACACTTTGCTGGATCTCGTTCCATTGAAGCACTAGAAATATCAATTGCATGATTCTTTTTATCACCACAGTATCTGTGTTCTCTTAATCCATAAATTTCGGATAGATCTTGAAGCTCACAATTTTTATTTCTTACACAGATAAGGCAATCTTGTGGATGATTCTCCACTAACAATTCAACAATTGTTTTTCTTGCTGTTCTTACTCTATTAGAGTTTGTGTTTATTACCATTCCTTGTTGCACTGGGTATGCACACGATGGAGTTAATCCACGCATTCCATCTACTTCAACAATGCACATTCTACAAGCTCCAGTAGGAAACTGGTCTTTCATATGGCAAAGTGTTGGAATTTTTATCCCAATCGACTTTGCAGCTTCAAGAATTGTTGTGTTTTCTTGAACTTCTAAATTTATATTATCTATTTTTAACTCAATCATTATCTCATCTCCAAATCAATTAACCGAAATTGCATCAAATCTACATGTTTCAATACAAACGCCACATTTTGTACATTGTGTTTGAATAATTGTGTGTGCTTCTTTTTTAACTCCAATAATTGCATCAGTTGCACATTTACGAAGGCATGCTCCACAACCATTGCATATATATGGGTCGATTGTATAATGGAGAATATCTTTACATACTTTTGCTGAACATTTTCGTTCGTACAAATGTTCTTCATATTCTTCACGGAAGTATTTAAGTCCAGACAATACTGGGTTTGGGGCTGATTGTCCTAATCCACAAAGTGAAGTATCCTGAATAACACTTGCCAATCTTTCAAGATGAATGATGCCCTTAAATCTTTGTAATTCGTTTAGTGGGTCACCATCACCATATTTTGTAGATATCCGTTCAATAATTTCTAACATTCGAGTAGTACCTTCTCGGCAAGGAACACATTTACCACATGATTCATTTTTGATGAATTGAAGAAAGAACTTCGCTAAATCAACAATACAAGTATCTTCGTCCATAATTACAAATCCACCAGATCCCATCATTGCACCAATTTCTTTTATTGATTCATAATCAACTGGAGTATGCATTGCTTCTAATGGAAGACATCCACCAGAAGGTCCACCAATTTGTACCGCCTTGAATTTTTTATTATTTGGAACTCCGCCACCAATTTCAAAAACTACTTCTCCAAGAGTAATGCCCATTGGTACTTCCGCAAGTCCAGAATATTTTACTTTTCCACTAATTGCAAAAACTTTTGTGCCTTTACTATTTTTAGTACCTATTGAAGAGTACCATTCTGAACCTTTATTAATAATACTTGAAATATTGGATAGAGTTTCTACATTGTTAATTATTGTGGGTTTTCCCCAAAGACCAGAAACAGCAGGGAAAGGGGGACGAGGTTTTGGCATTCCACGCTTACCTTCAATGGAGGCTATCAATGCAGTTTCCTCACCACAGACAAATCCGCCTGCCCCTTTTATAATTTTAATTTCTAAATTAAAATTACTCCCAAGAATAGATTCACCAATTAATCCGTATTCTTTGCATTTTGTTATTGCATTATTAAGTCTTTCAATTGCCAGAGGATATTCAGCTCGGCAGTATATGTATCCTGAACTTGCACCAATTGCGTATGCAGCTATTATCATTCCTTCAATCAGTTTAAAAGGGTCACTTTCTAAAACAGACCTGTCCATAAATGCACCGGGATCACCTTCATCGGCATTACAAATAATGTATTTTTTATCAATTTTTTGCGAAAGTGCAAAATTCCATTTCTTACCAGTAGGAAATCCACCCCCACCACGACCACGTATTCCAGAGTTTAAGATTTCATTTACCACATCTTGAGATGTCATCTTAAGTAATACTTTTTCTAAAGCAGCAAATCCACCATTTGCAATGTATTCGTCAATAGAAGTTGGATTTATTATTCCACAATTTTCAAGTACAATTTTTTGTTGCTTAATAAAGAAAGGAATCTCATTTATATTTGTAACATATTCATCTGTTTTTCCGAATGTAGCAAGTAATTTTTCAATATAAATTTGCTTATCGATAATGGTTTTTTTCAATAATGCTGGAACATCTTTTGGAGTAATTTCACAATATGATATTCTGTCTTTTGTAGGAAGTTTTATATCTACAATTACTTCTTTGGCACAGAACCCAATGCAACCGGTTGGAACAATGGTCGCCTCTATATTAAGTTTAATAAGTTCTTCTTCTATTGTGCGTTTAACTTTATTAGCTCCAGATGCAAGACCGCAAGTTCCCATTCCAATAAAAATTATAGGAAGTGAGTGTTCTTTATAAGTTAATTTTTGATTCAAAGTGATAATTTTAGGATTGATGTTATCACTATGCTCGCAAGTTAATCCACTTTTACATTCAGAAATAAATGATGAGCTACTTCTTATTTTTAGCTCTTCGCATTTATCACACTTTACTAATTCAATAAATGAACTCATTTGGCACCTTCAGTTTTAGAGCTTTCCATTTCGTCTTTCTTTTTAAACTCAGCAATAATTTTAGGAATATCTTTTGTAGTTAGCCTACCAAAATATTCTCCATTAACACTTATTACTGGAGCAATACTGCAAGCCCCTATGCATGCAACTTCTTCTAGTGTAAATTCTTTATCGCGGGTGGTCATTCCAACACAAACACCAAGTTCATTTTCAATGGCAGTAAGAATATTTGCGGAATCTTTAACATGGCATGCTGTACCGCGACAGACATTAATTACATTTTTACCAAGTGGAGTTAATCTAAATTGATTATAAAAAGTTGCAACCCCGTAAACAGAACTAGTTGGTAAATGTAAAAATTCTGCAATAT
>JAQICK010000033.1 GCA_027858595.1 Melioribacteraceae bacterium | reverse complement strand
AATTTTGTTTTTTCGTCGTTAAACGAAAAGTTTATTTCCAGTTATCATAAACATTACACATATGATAACCTATTGTTTTTATTCGCTTTACACCCTCATGGGGTCATTTGATACTATTTGATTAAATTCATTTTTATTACTTGCTGAGTTCCTCCAGTTTCAACCCTAGCAAAGTATATTCCGCTGGTAACTTTTTCACCAAGTGAACTATTTCCATTCCATTCAACAGCATAAGACCCGGGTTGGTAAACTTCGTGGTCAATTTAAGTTGCAACTGTACTACCCATTATATCATAAAAAGCAAGATTTACTTTACTTTGTTTTGGAATAGAAAATTGAATACGTGTTGATGGATTAAATGGATTAGGATAATTCTGCTCAAATTTAAAAGTTTTTGGAGTTCCACCTAGTTCCGCTACATTATTAGTTTCATGTGGATCACCGTGACAATGTTCGCAACTTTCTTGTGTTCTTGCATTGAATAAATAGTTTGCACCATGGCAAGCCAGACATTGTGCCGCATAATCAGGAGTTGAGAACTTAGTCGTAAATTTTGAGGAAAAATATTCGTTTAATACTTCAACTATTTTACACACTTTTTAACTTTACTAAAAGTATATAACATTTCTCTTCCAATTTCTTCAAATCGTTCAGTATATTTTTGTGTTTCAAACTCAGTACCATCAAATTCTTTGGGATCATCGTAGCGGACAGTGAATCTTTCCTCAGCACCAAATACAATTGGACAATTTTTATCGGCATCTGAACATGTCATAATAGCTGCAAAATCTTTTTGTGGATTAAACTCATCACTATAAACTTTTGAGAAGCATTTAAGTGGTTCATTATCTTCAGAAAAACGAACTAAATAAATTGGATTATCAGATTCATCTAATTGTCCAGCTTCAAAACCAGATTCTCTTACTGCTTTTACAGCTCTTGGATTAAATGCAGTAGATTCTGTTCCACCCGAAAAACATTTTACATTTGGTATTTGGAAATATTCTGCAGCAGTCTGTGCCCAGATTTGACTCATTGTACTTCGTCTAGAATTGTGTGTACAGATAAAGATTAAATTAACATAATTTCCATTTTTAATTTTGTTTTCAATGTAACTTGCAAAAAGATTTAATATTTGCTTTCTCTTTTTTGAAATATTGCTTACTTCTTGTTGTAGATCATCAATTTTACTTTTTATATTTTTTAACAAAAAAATTTCCTTCCTTATTCTTTATAATATTTTTTCTTAATCCATAAAGAAACTTTAACCAAACCTATTAGCACGGGAACCTCTACTAGAGGGCCAATAACAGAAGCAAAAGCTACACCAGAATTTATTCCAAAAACAGAAATAGCAACTGCGATAGCAAGCTCAAAATTATTGCTAGCTGCAGTAAATGAAAGTGTTGCTGATGTTGAATAATTTGCACCAACTTTTTTGCTCATAATAAACGATACTAAAAACATTATTACAAAATAGAAAACTAGTGGAATTGCAATTCTGAAAACATCAAATGGAAGTTGTACGATATATTCACCTTTTAATGAAAACATGACAAAGATTGTAAACAAAAGTGCAATTAATGTAATGGGACTTATTTTAGGAATGAATTTATTTTCATACCACTCTTTGGTTTTCAACTTGAGTAAAACAAACCTCGTTAACATTCCGGCAAAGAAAGGAATTCCAAGATAAATTAACACACTCTCAGCAATCTGACCAATTGTAATATCAACTTCAAATGCTTGTAAGCCTAACCAAGAAGGGAAAATTGTTAAAAAGAGATAAGCATAAACGGAAAAAAATAGAACTTGAAATATTGAATTTAATGCAACCAGTCCGGCAGCATATTCGGTGTCACCTTTTGCAAGTTCGTTCCAAACAATAACCATAGCAATACAACGTGCTAAACCTATTAGAATTAATCCAGCCATATATTCTGGATATCCTTGTAGAAACATTATTGCAAGCCCAAACATAAGTAGAGGTCCAATCAACCAATTTTGGATTAGAGATATTGAAAGAACTTTAATGTTTTTAAATACATCAGGAAGTTCTTCATATTTTACTTTGGCTAATGGAGGATACATCATTAATATCAATCCAATTGCGATGGGCATATTTGTTGTTCCTACCTGAAATGAATTCCAGAATTCAACAACGCTAGGAAATAAATATCCAGAGGCTACTCCAATAAACATTCCTAGAAAAATCCAAAGTGTTAAATATCTATCTAAAAAAGAGAGCTTCTTTGTCAAACTACTCATTCAATAATCCTTTTATTTTTCATATATAAAAATTTTATTTCGTTTATTATTGGTGATATATATATCATTAATTTTAGCAATTTATATTTCTATCAGATAGTGCTTTAAATATCTTGGTTGTATCTTTCATTTTATTTCATTTCGCTAATTAGCGAAATATAATGTTTGCTTATTTAATGACAAAATTACTATAATATAAGAAGATTAAAAACAATAAATTTTTCCAATAAGTTGAAAAATTGTATTTGAGTTTAGAGTATATTTGGGCATAGTTCTATTAATAATATGTTTGTCAACTCAATGAAAAACACTTTACAAAAAATATTTGGTTTCACAGAATTCCGATTAGGTCAGGAAGAGATTATTCAGTCTATTATTAATGGGAATAATGTTCTTGCTGTCCTCCCTACTGGTGGTGGCAAATCACTTTGTTATCAAATTCCAGCTCTACTTGGTGAAACTTTTTCGATTGTAATTTCTCCGCTTATTGCATTGATGAAAGATCAAGTAGATAGCTTAAACAAAACTGAAATTCATGCAGCTTATGTTAATAGCACAATGGATTTCAGAGAGGTTGAACATGTTTTTCGTGACTTAGAAAGCAAGAAAATAAAACTCCTTTATGTATCTCCTGAAAGACTCGAAAACATACAATTTGCAGAACGAATTAAAACTCTAAATCCAAAATATATTTTTGTGGATGAAGCACACTGTATTAGCGAATGGGGACACAATTTTAGACCAAGCTATAGAAAAATAATTGAGTTTGCAGAAAACATTAGCAATAACAATATTTCTGCATTCACAGCAACCGCAGTGCCAGAGGTGCGTAGAGATATTGTGGAACATTTTAATTTTAATAATCCGCGAGTATTTATAAAAGGATTTGAGCGAGAAAATCTTAAATTAAATGTTTTACGTACTAACCGAAAAAAAGAGAAGGTGTTGGAACTAGTTTCCAATAATAGATTACCTGCTGTTATTTATACTTCCTCGCGCAAAGCTGCTGAGGAAATATCAGAATACTTGAATTTTAACAATCAAAATGCTGTCTTTTATCATGCAGGGTTACAACCTGAGCAACGCAGAATGATTCAAGACAATTTTATGAACGACCGTGTAAAAATAATTTGTGCTACCAATGCTTTTGGAATGGGTGTTGATAAATCGGATATTCGTTTGTTGATACATTACAACATGCCAGCTTCGCTCGAAAATTATTATCAAGAAATAGGACGTGCAGGCAGAGATGGAAAAACTGCGAAGATATATTTACTCTATGAGGACAAAGATTATCACATTCAAGAATATTTTATAAATAATGGATATCCAACAATTGATGAAATTAAAACTGTTTATAATTCAATATGTAACGCTGCTAAAATTGCTGTTGGAAGTGTATTTAGTAGACGAATCTTTATTGATAAGCAAATAATTCAACTTCTATCAAACAACAAAATTAATCAGACAAAATTAAACTCTGCTTTAAAAGTTCTTGATGAAAATAATTTTATTGACTTCTCATCTGATAAAATAAATTACTCGTTTGTAAAAATTCTATTTGATGCTGAACAGCTCAAAACTTTCATCAAAAAGTTTGCTCAAAGTTTAAATCGAGAAATACTTCTTTTTTTTATTAGAGATTTTGGAGAAACTGTTTTTTCGCAAAAGAAAAAAATTGACATCAATTATTTAGCAAATAAACTTTCTTCTAATTCCAAAGAAATTATTGATGCTCTTACAAAATTAACAAATGCTGGAATAATTGAGTTTTCAATTCCAACCGATAAACCTTCAATTAAGTTTATTGGAGAGAGAGTTGCCCCTAATAAATTATTGATTAATGTTGAACATTTTTATGCTTTAAAAGAGAATGCAAAATTAAAATTAGATTTGATGCGTAATTTTGCATTCACTGATAGTTGTCGTTTTAAATCAATCTTAAATTACTTTGGCGAGGAATTACCAGACTACGCTTGTGGCAAATGCGATAATTGTACAAATAAAGCATACCAAAATAAACCTCAACTTGAATATCTTGAAGAAATTGTAATTGATACTATTCACCAAGCTAATAATAGAATTAGAACAAATGATTTAATTAAAATTTTGATGGGAAATAATAAACACGGTAATTTAAAGAGTAATTCAAATTTTGGAGTTTGCAAACACTTCAAAAAAGATGAACTTGTAGAAACACTCGACACACTAATTTCATAAAATGTTGTA
>JAQICK010000456.1 GCA_027858595.1 Melioribacteraceae bacterium | reverse complement strand
TAGTAGGAAAATTCTGTGGACGAATTCGAAAAAAATGCCAATCCGTTTCACTAAATCTTTCACTATCATAATTTTTACTAATCGATTCCCACTCTGTCGCTAGTTTATTTGTGTATTCAGAAACTTCCTCTTTGGGTAAATTTTTCACTTCAGGCATCATTCCAGACACATTATAAAATAGTGATTCTAGAGCATCAGAATTATCTTTACTAATATTACTATTAATAAAATTCAAATTAACTGAGCAAGCTAATTTCTTCATTATTTCTTTATTCTGGCTATAGCCAAGAGCTTCAAATAATAACTCATATAAAAGTTGTTGCCAAATATTTTTATCCTTAAAGTTTTCACTTTTAAACTCTTTTTTAACAAACTCTCGATGTAAACTATATTTGATAGTTGGTTCGCTTATTTTTAATTTACTTATATATGAAAGTTCTTTTAATCTTTGATAAACTCTGTCACATTTTTTGCTAAAGCGTTCAACCCCCAGCTTTGCAATAAACTTTTTCTTCACATCTATTTCAACAGCATATGAGATTGAGTTACAACGTATAAAAGATGTGGTCTTTTCCTTTCTTATTAGAACTTCAGAATTAACTTTTTCAAATAATTCTTTTTTAACAAATCTTTCTAAAGTAAGTGTGGGAACTTTACGTCCATCCTTAGTATAGATATAGTGATGATTACTTCTATTTGTTAACGAAATATGAAGGATTACTTTATTATACTTTGAATCTATATTATGCCCATGAGTTTTCCAGTTTCCATACTCACTATCTATTTCTATATCCCCAACATATACAAGGTTTCCTATTCGTATGCGTGCATTTTTGAAATCTGGTCCAGAGGCAGAAACATTTCGGTCGCCGTGAGCTAGAACTGAAACAATGTCTTCAGATTGAGTTTTAAGAGAGGAAGTAAATGACTGCTTTATCCAAATATTTTGAAGTTCGTTTTCACTTATATCTTTAGGCCTTCTCATTAAGCTCTCAACTTAATTGTATAAACTAATAACTAGATAAATAAAAAATAAACATAATTTGTTAACAATACAATTTTAAGGTTGTCTTATCTATGCATCTTTAATTTGTGAGTTGTAATTCAATAAAGCCTCTCTACTAACTTTTGCAAAGTTTTCTGTGCCATCAGCATAAATAAGTGCACGGCTAACATTAATTAAATAATTATTATTTGAATTTTCTTTAAAAGTTTTTACAATACTCTCTAAATCTCCACCCTGAGCACCAACACCCGGGAGAAGAATAAAAAGATCCCCAAAATTTTGAATATTATTTTTTAGCTCTTCTAAATTGGTGGCTCCAAAAACAATTCCAAGATTATTGTTATTATTCCAACTATTCACTTTTCCAATAACTTCTTGATAGACTTTTTTGCCAGAAGCTAAATCGAGTTTTTCAAAATCGTATGAACCTGGGTTAGAGGTTAATGCCAAAATAAAATTAATGTTCTCTGCATACTCAATAAATGGAGAAAGAGAATCGTAACCCATATATGGGCTTAGTGTAGAAGCATCTAGTCGATAATGGTTGAACATTGATTGAGCATACATTAGTGAAGTGTTACCGATGTCGCCACGCTTTGCATCTCCTATTACAAATACATCATCTGGAATTAATTTCAAAGTGTGTGAAAGAAGTTCCATTCCTTTTGCTCCCTCTTTTTCATAGAATGCAAAATTTACTTTATAAGCTGCGGCAATATCATGCGTATCGTTAATTATAGCTTTGTTAAATTCTAAGATAGCATTTTCATTATCTCTTAAGTGTAAAGGGATTTTGTTAATATCTGTATCAAGACCAACACAAACATGTAATCCTTTATTTAATTTTTGTCGCAGTTTTTCTTTTGGTGTCATCTGCTATCTCCTTGTCAAACGTGGTGTTTTCTATTTTTGTAAATATTCAACACTACTCCAATTAAAAACATATTTGTTATAAGTGAACTTCCTCCATAACTAATAAATGGCAACGGTAAACCAATAACTGGAGTGATGCCTAGGTTCATTCCGATGTTAAGAGTAAAGTGAATAAAGAACAAAGTGAGGATTCCAACAATTGTAAGCTTTCCAAATTTATCACCGGCAACAGAAGTTAGGTTTAATAATCTTAAAAATAATGTTAAGAATATTGCTAGTACAATTATACTTCCTAAAAATCCAAACTCTTCACCTATTACACAATAGATAAAATCAGTCCATTGTTCTGGAATGAAACGGAGTTGGGTTTGATTCCCTTCAAGAAATCCTTTTCCTAATAAACCACCAGACCCCATTGCCACCTTTGCCTGCAAAGCATTATAGCCAGCACCTAGTGGATCTGCTGTTGGATCAACAAAAGACTGCAAGCGTTTTATTTGATGTGGTTTTAAAATATTTAGAAGCAAATCAAAGATGAACCCAGCTGTAAGATTAACTACAAAAACTGACCCACTAACAAAAAGATTTTGTTTGAAATAGAATAACACAATAAGAATTAAAAATAAAGCAACCATAAATGGAATAGTTCCAAACAAAGAGGCAAATAAAATAATACCAGGTGAGAGAACAACAAATAAGCCAAATAAATTTAGTCCACTCCAGAAAATCATTGCAAGAGAAATTCCAGCAAAAACAATTGCTGTTCCCATATCGGGTTCAAGAAGAATTAATAAAATGGGGATAATTCCAATCAAAACAGTATAGAACAAATCTTTTAAATTATTAATATCTCTTTTAGCATCTGTTAGCCAGTATGATAAAAATAATATCAAACCGATTTTTGCAAATTCGGATGGCTGAAACCCTATAGAACCAATACTCATCAAGCTTTTAGCTCCATAAACTGTGTTACCAAAAAATAGAACCACAACTAAAATTAGCAGAGAAAAGATGTAGGAAGGCAAAGCTAAAAGTCTAAATGTTCTAGCTGGTAAGAAATATACAGCAAAAAGAATTAGTGAAGATATCATCATAAAGAAAACTTGTTTATTCAAATTCCCTTTTGCGGTTGGATGATTATAAGTAGCACTATAAATTGAAACAATTCCTATAATAAGTAATGCTATTACTGAAAGAATAATAACTAAATCAATCTTATCTTGTAATTTAGCACCTATTTTCAATTTGGCACCTTAGTGTTAAAATTAAATAAATCCATTTTTCTTTTCTCCCTATTTAAATATGTAGCAATAATTTTCTGAGCAACAGGGGCAGCAAATGTACTTCCATAACCAATGTTTTCTATAATTACAGCAACAGCAATTTCAGGATTCTCAGATGGAGCATATGCTACAAATATTGAATGATCTTCACCATGTGGATTTTGTGCAGTTCCTGTTTTACCACTAATTAAAATATCTTTTAGCTTTATGCCAGAAGCCGTACCTTTCTCAGAGTTTACAACTCCCTTCATTGCATCCTGGATTAATTTAAAGGATTTTTTACTGATCTCTGCTTTTACAGAATCAAACTCAAATGGTATAAATTCATTTGATGAACTTTCTATATATCCTTTTGCAAAATGTGGTACTTTGGTTACTCCACTATTTGCTATTAAAGCTATGTATTGAGCTAGCTGAACTGGTGTAGTTATAATTTCTCCTTGTCCAATACTAAGATTTAACAGATATCCATCTGTCAATTTACCTTTGCCAAGAACTTTATCGTAATACTCTATACTTGGAATTAATCCTTCTGATTCTGGAGAAAGATCTATTTGTGTTTTTTCTCCAAGATGAAATTTTTTAGAGTATTTAGAGAGATTATCTATTCCTACTTTCCGAATCAACTTATAAAAATAAGTATTACAAGACTCTTCAATTGCTTCTTTTAAATTAACCTTTCCATGAAAATGAGTACACTTAAAAAATCTATTCCCTAATTGTAAACCACCCTTGCAGTTAACTTCGTAGGATGGTTTAATAATTCCCTCTTCTATTGCTGCCATTGCAACAAGCATTTTATATGTGGAACCAGGTGGATACATTGAGATTGTACCTCTATTAAACAAAGGTTTATTTTTATCGTTAAGCAAGCTATCCCAAACAGCAATAGAAGTTACTCCAGCAAAATCAGAGAGATCATATTGAGGAGCACTAACAAAAGATAATATTTCTCCGTTAGTAGGATTAAGAGCAACAACAGCACCTTTATAGTTCCTCATTAGTTCTTCAGAAATTTTTTGTGTTTCATAATCAAGTGTCAAAACTAGATCATTTCCTTTTATTGCTTGAATATCACTCTTACCCTTGTCATACCTACTTACAATTCTTTGGCGAGAATTAACAACAAAATATTCTTCTCCTTTTTTTCCTCTCAAATATTCTTCATATTTTTTTTCAATTCCGCCAAATCCAATATTGTCGCCAATGGAATATTTATCTTTATTTCTATTTAAAGTTTTTCTATCAATCTCTTTAGTGTAACCAAAAACATGTGCTGCATTTATTCCAAAAGAATAATCTCTCTTAGTTTCTACTATGTATGTAATTCCTGATAGCTCTACATGATTCTCTTCCAACCAAGAAATTATTTTATAATCTACGCCTTTCATTAAAGTTATTGGTTTGAATTTGGCGAATTTTTTATATCGTAAAAACAGCTTATTAATATACCCTGAATCTACATTGAGAACAGATTCGATTAATTTGGAGTTACTTTGATTGTATTCCGAGGGGGTTATCTGTAAAGTGAATGAAGGTTTGTTACCTACTAAAATTTCAATATTCCTATCGAATACAATTCCCCTTGGGGCACTGATTGGAAATGTTTTAATACTATTATCTTTTGATTTCTCTTCGTACTTACCAGACTCTAATAATTGCATATTAACTAATTGGAATGATTGCACGGAAACCATTCCAACAATGATTATAAAAATAATTCTTCGGCGTAGAGCGGAGCCAAAGTAATTTTCAGTCATAATCTATTCCTTGGAATAAGATAAATGACAAGAGCAATAAGAGATGTATAAAAAGCAGAGAGAATGGAATAAGTAATATAACTTAACTGACTCTCAATAGAAATTCCGGCCGTTCCTAGAACTGAGTACGATAAGAAAAACAGAATTGATGAAAGCATAAATAGTAAAAGAACTATTTTTGGATTTTGTATTATCTCTTTAAAATCATCTTTATAAAAATAACCTGCAACAAAGGCAGCACTAGTAAAGGAAAACATTCCACTTCCTAATAATCCACTACTAGCAAGATCGTATAAAAAGCCAATGAAAAAGGCAAAGATTGTTCCAGAATTCTGACCATGCTTCAATGAATAAAGAATTAGAAAAATTAAAACAACATTTGGGACGACACTATTTATCGAAAGAAATGGAATAACAGCTAACTGAATAACTATTAAAACAAGTACAATTATAATTGGAAAAATAATTTTGTTTACCATTTATTTACTCAACATATTTAGTTCTAGAGTATCTATCTGACTACTTCTAATGGTCTTAAGAACAAAAACATTTTTGGCAGTAGTAACATCCACAAATGGTTGAATAGTAATTTCACTTAGTAAACCAGAGATATTAGATCCCTTTCCAACAACTAACCCAATTGGTATTGATGGAGGAAAAATTGTACTAAGAATTGAGGTTACAATACGGTCGCCTTCATTTATATCAGCAGTTGTAGGGACATTACTGGCAACTAGTCTATTTCCATTCCACGAAACTACACCATGGATATTACTTCTGGGAATTGTAGCAGATATTTTTAATGAAGAGCTTCGCAGAGTTTGAACCAAAGAGTAATCCTCTGAAACATCGGTAATAATCCCAACGAGTCCCCTCTCATTCAGGACAGGCATGCTCTTAGAAATACTATCTTTAAGGCCAGAATTAATTATATAAACACCTTGTGTTTTAGAAATATTCTTTGCTACTATAGAGGTTGGAATAAGTTTGTATTGAGAAGTTAAGTCATAATTTAAGAGCGATTTTAATTCAAAATTTTCAAGTGCAAATTCTCGTAATTTATTAACTTGAAGCATTAACTCCGCATTCTCAAATTGTAATGCTGTAAGTTTTTCATCTTCAGTGGAAGTTGTTGAATGAATAAGTTCGGCCCAAACAGCAAACGAGGCAAAAGCATAGCCTCTAATTTTTTTTATTTCCGGTTTGTTATCAAATGTTAAAATTATTAATGATATTATTAATAAAATAAATAGTAAGATATACTCTTTTGATTTATTAAATATTTTTTTTAGCAAAATTTGCATTAGTAACTTCTTTTACGAATAAACACCTTTGCATATTTGTTTAGATTTTCAATTGATTTCCCTGTGCCTCTAACAACAGCTGTTAATGGGTCTTCTGCAACATGGACTGGAAGTTTAGTTTCCATTTTAAGTCTTTCATCCAAACCTTTGAGAAGTGCTCCACCTCCAGTTAGCATAATTCCTCTATCCAAAATATCAGCAGATAATTCAGGAGGCGTTCGTTCCAATGTTTGTTTAACAGTTTCAACAATTTGGGTAACAGTTTCATTAAGAGCATCTCTAATTTCGACAGAACTAACTTCAGTTGTTTTAGGAATACCGCCAACAAGATCACGCCCTTTTACTTGAACAGTAATTTCTTCCTTTAGTGGCATGGCTGAACCAACTTGACATTTAATAGATTCCGCAGTTCTTTCACCAACTAATAAATTGTAGTTCTTTTTAAAGAATTGCATAATTGCATTGTTCATTTCATCACCAGCAACTCTTATTGACTCTTGGTTCACAATTCCAGCAAGTGAAATAATTGCTATTTCAGTTGTTCCACCACCGATATCAATAATCATATTTCCAGCAGCAGCTTCAACGTCAATTCCTATTCCGATAGCTGCAGCCATTGGCTCATATAGAAGATGAACTTCCTTTGCACCAGCATGTTCAGCACTGTCACGTACTGCTCGTTTTTCAACTTCTGTTACACCACTTGGTATTGCTACAACAATTCTACGTGTTGAAAATGCACCTTCACTAGCTTTTTTAATAAAAGCTCTTATCATTCCTTCCGCAATTTCAAAGTCTGCAATTACCCCGTCACGCATAGGGCGAGAAACTCTAATTTCCTTATGCTCTCTACCTTGCATAGCTTTTGCTTCATTTCCAATTGCTATTATTTTTTTTGTGTTTCTATCGAAGGCAACAATAGAAGGCTCATTAAGAACAATGCCTTTTCCTTTTGCAAATATTAGAGTATTCGCTGTTCCTAAATCCATTGCTACATCTATTGAAAGAAAATCTAAAAATCCCATAATGTACCTTAATGTTTAAAATTTCGTATTCCAGTAAAAACCATTGATATGTTTTTATTATTCGCGGCTGCGATAACTTCTTCATCTCTTACAGAACCACCAGGTTGGATAACAGCAGAAATTCCACTTTCTGCAATAGCTAACAATCCATCTGCAAAGGGGAAGAAAGCATCGGAAGCAGCAACAGCACCGGTTATATCATGTCCGTGTTCAGTTGCTTTCATAGCAGCAATTTTAGATGAATCTAAACGAGACATCTGCCCAGCACCAGCACCGAGCAATTTTTTGTTCTTAACATAAACAATTGCATTCGATTTTGTATGCTTGCAAACTAACCAAGCAAATTTTAAATCTTCTAATTGCTTTGCATCCGGCATTCCTTCAGTAACAACATCAAAAGTTAGATCACCAACTTGTGAATTATCTACTGTTTGAGCAATAACACCACCTGGAATATTTTTTACTAGTAAATTATTTATATCATACTTTTTTGTTTCTCGTAATAAACGGCGATTTTTTTTCTTCTTTAATATTTCCAAAGCTTCATCATCAAATTCTGGTGCCACAATTATTTCAAGAAAAATATCATTTAACTTTGTTGAGGTTTCGACATCAACTTTAGTATTGAAAGCTACAATGCCACCAAATGCAGAGACAGGGTCACCAGAAAGTGCTTTCTCATATGAATCTAAAACATCATTACCAGTAGCAACACCAGCAGCATTAGTATGTTTAATAATTGCACAAGAAATTGGATCAAGTTCATTTACTAAATCAACTGCCGCAACTAAATCAATTATATTATTATAAGATAATTCTTTACCATGCAAGACATCAAAATAATTGTAAAAATCTCCAGCAATAAATGCTTCTTGATGAGGATTTTCGCCATACCTAAGTGTTCTTTTAATTGGAGAATTTAACCTGATTGCAGCTTTATCAACATTGAATTCTGATTCAAAATAATCTGCAATTAAAGTATCATAATATGAAGTATGAGAAAAAGCAGCACTAGCAAGCCTTTCACGAGTTTCTAACTTTACTTCACCCCCTGATAACTCAGCAAGAAACTCTTCGTATTGATCAGGATTTGTTAGAACTGAAACATATTTATAATTTTTTGCAGATGCTCTAATTAGCGATGGTCCGCCAATATCGATATTTTCTATTTTTTCTTGTAGCTCAATATCACTTCGTTTAACAACTTCTGGAAATGGATAAAGATTAACACAAACTATATCAATAGGGAGAACGTTGTTTTCCTTAGCTTCTATTTGGTCAGACTCATCATCCCTACGCATTAAAATACCACCAAATATCTTTGGTTGTAGTGTTTTCACTCTGCCTGAAAATATTTCAGGGAATGAGGCATATTCCTCGACGCCAGTATATTCAATTCCAGAATCACTAATTAATTTAGCTGTACCTCCAGTAGCCAGAATTTCATATCCAAGCTCAACTAACTTTTTTGCTAAATTTGCAATCCCTGTCTTATCTGAAACACTTAGTAGAGCTAATTTTTTCAATTCTTTCCCACTTAATTTAATAAATAAATTCTATTATTTTTTTCAACAACTTTATTTTCTGAAAACTTCAAAACAACTTCAGGCAATAATTGATGTTCTATTTCTAATACTCTTTCTGCAATCTGCTCTGGAGAATCAACATCACTAATATCAATACTTTTCTGTGCAATTATTTTTCCATTATCGTAAACTTTATCTACAAAATGAATTGTTGCTCCAGAAACTTGAACGGATTTATCAAAAACAGCTTTATGAACATTCAAACCATACATTCCTTTACCACCAAAGGCTGGAAGCAAAGCAGGATGAATATTAATAATTTTCTTTTCAAATTTTTCAATTAAAATATTTGGAATTTTTTTTAAATAACCAGCTAATACAATTAAATCTATATCCAAATCTTCCAGAAGTAACAGAATCTTAGCATACGAGATAAAACCTTTCTCATCATTTTGAGAAACAGTATAGGTAGGAATGTTTTTTGATTCTACAATTTTGAAAGCTGAACATTCTATTTTATCACTAATTACACAAACGACTTCAGCCGTACTCTCAAACTGAGACAATCTATCTAGAATAGCTTTTAGGTTAGAACCTCTGCCTGAAACAAATACTGCTATCTTATACATCTTAACCAAAATTTTAACCATGTAACTTAACCAAATGCTAAAATAAATTCAATTTAACACTCAATTATTACACCAAATAATGAAGATTAATTATCTATTTTGGAAAGTAAAGTGTGAAGGTTTACAAGCAACCTCTTTAATTTGTTATTATCCGCTTCTATATTCTCAAATGCTAAATCAAGATTATCTTTTGCAGCAGAATACTCACTTTCTCTATATTTTTGATGAGCCACCAAATATAAATACTTTGAAAATTCTTTATGCTCTTCAATTTCAATATTGTTTTTGTATTTACTTATTATCTTGGATGAATTACCATATTTATTTAGATTTTGAAAAGCATCTATTTTAATAATATTTGCATTAAAGCTTATTTC
>JAQICK010000439.1 GCA_027858595.1 Melioribacteraceae bacterium | reverse complement strand
ATTCCAAATTGCTCTATCGTAACCACCGCCACTTCCAGTACCATCAAAATAGGTAAAACGTCTACCCGGGTTATTAAAGTAGCCAGATAGGTAGCCGTAATAGTCGTTAACACTATCGTAAACAAATTCTTCCATAGAAGTTGAAGTAATCTCGAAGTAAAAAGTATTTCCATCTAAATAATCGCTATAGGAACCAACTTGAATTGCATGATGAAATTCGTGAGCAGCTGTAGCACGTGCAGCGTAAATTCCTTTAGTATAGAAATTCATTCTGTTATCAATGCGAATAAAACTTGTATTCTGATTGTTGTTATTTAAGTTCCATTCTGTAACACCGTAGTAACCTAAATTTGTAATATAGATATCGAACAAATCATCTCCACCTTCACCATCGTCAGTTGGAGGCGAATTATATTCAAGGTAATTTACTTCAAAAAAATATGCAGAATCGAAAGCCATTGCAAGAGAATCGACACTTAATTGTAGTGAGTTTGCAATTCCGTTAAAATAATCTGGAGTACTTAAACCAGTTGTATCAAAGTGAATTCGGAAAACCCCAGATGGGGATACAATGCTTGTTTGTTTTTCTGGACGAGCTAATATTTTTTGAATATTATTTTGTTGCTCCAAAGTAAATTCGTCAAAGTGTGTTTTTGCATCAGCAAATGTAGAAAAACCACATTTTACAGGAGCATTGTTTAATGTTACTTGATTTGCTCCTTTTATAGAATGCTCAGTGTTATGAAGAGAGATAATTGCATTATATAAAGAATCTAAATTCTGTGCTACAGTATAGTTTGCAAGCAATATAAAGAGAAAAAAATATTTCAATTAATCTTTCCTATTCTCTAAGCGAACTTGTCGCCGTTGCAAAGCTTCTTCATACCTTCTTTTTTCATCATCTGATTCTGGTTGAATAGGCTCTGACTTAACAGGAGTTCCATCAGAATTTAATCCAACAAAAGTTAGATATGCTGAATTAGCATGGCGTTTATTGCTTTTCGTAAAATTTTCTGCACAGACAGAAACTCCAGCTTCCATAGATGAATTAAAAACTCGATTAACCGAAGAAACAATTGTAACAACATCTCCCAATTTTATAGGGTGATGAAAATCTATATTGTCAACAGAAGCAGTTACACAAATTCTTCCAGCATGTTTAGAAGAAGAGAGTGCTGCACAAATATCAATCCAGTGCATTAACTGTCCACCCAACAGATTGCCTAGTTGATTTGTATGTTGAGGCAGAACTAACTCGGTCATTGTAATTATTGAATTGGATACTGTTTTCATATGTTTTATTTCCCAACAAGCATTGTCATGCTGAATTTATTTTAGCATCTCGGACACCTCATGAGATTCCGTGTAAGAACATCACGGAATGACGGCATGTTTTAGAATAGTAAAAAATGCTGAGTCAATTTGAACTCAGCCCTTTCTCTTTATGGGATAATAATTTCTTAGTCTATCTAATTTAGTCAAACGACATTTCATCGTATAAGTTTTTTACTTCAGAAAAATGTTCACTATCTGGATACTTATCTACAAAGAGTTTCATGTTTTCAACCGCAAGAGCAAATTTTTCCTTTTCCATAAGAATCGTTATTTTCCTATGGAGTGCAGTTGGTGCATATTCAGTATCGTGATATGTTTCATATACTTTTGTGTAATATTCAAGCGAAGCGTTAAAGTATTCCATTCTCTCATAAATTTGTGCCGACTCGTATAACTTTTCGGCAAGCTTCATATTCAATTCATAAATTTTGCGTTCAGCCTCTTCGCCTTTTGCATCAACTGGAAAGAAATCTATAAATGCTTGGAATTCGGTTATTGCCTTTTTTGTATAACTTTGTTCAAGTGGATATGGAGGAGAGAGCTGGTAGTATGATTCTGCCAACATAAATTGAGACATTGAAACAAATTCACTCCCTTTTATATCACGGATTAATTTGCTGAATTCATATGCGGCTAAAAGAAATTGATCGTCGTTAAAATATGACATTGCAAGATAGTACTGTGCATCATCGTTTACAGTGTTTCCTGGAAACTGCAATATTATTGATTGAAATTCTCTTATGCTAAATTGAAAATCTTCATCATTATACATCTCCATTGCATATGCTAAGTGCTCATCTGCACTCATCATAGCAGTTTCATAACTTCCAGAACATCCAAACGATAACACGGCTAATAATATTATTCCAAATACTTTTTTCATTGATACATCCATTATTACAAAAATTTAAAAACTAATTTACTCAAAAATGCATACTCATCAAATTAGATAAATGTTCCAAAAAAAATCACCTTATGGAAAAAGTTATGCAATTATTTATACTTTTTTAATTTTTTTTACTAAAACAGAATAAATCTGTTTTTAGTTCTTATTATTCGTCCTATTTTTGTAGAGTAATATATATTTGAATAATTAAAAAAACTTTTGGTAGGAGAAAACATGGCACTTGATTTAAAAGGTAAGAATTTCTTAAAACTCATTGATTTTTCAAAAGAAGAATTAAGATACTTCTTAGATTTATCAAAAAAGTTAAAAGCAGATAAATATGCTGGGAAAGAGGAACAAAAGCTTGTTGGTAAAAACTTTGCATTAATTTTTGAAAAAGCATCCACGAGAACACGTTGTGCTTTTGAGGTTGCTGCATTCGATCAAGGAGCACATACAACGTATCTTGGACCGAGTGGAAGTCAAATAGGATACAAAGAGTCAATGAAAGATACTGCACGCGTTTTAAGCGGTATGTACGATGGAATTGAGTATAGAGGATTTGGACAAAACATAGTTGAAGAGCTTGGCGAATATTCTTCCGTTCCCGTTTGGAATGGATTGACAAATGAATATCATCCAACACAAATCTTGGCAGATTTATTAACTATGGAAGAACACAACACTAAACCAATTGAAAAGATGAGCTTTTGCTATCTTGGAGATGCACGCTACAACATGGGAAATTCGTTGTTAATTGGTGGTTCAATTATGGGAATGGATGTAAGAGTATGTGCACCAATGGGATTTCAGCCAGATGAAAAATTAGTAGAGCAATGCCAAGAGATTGCAAAAACATCAGGAGCAAAAATTACAATTACTGATAATGTTGCTGAAGCTGTTGCTGGCGTTGATTTTCTTTACACAGATGTTTGGGTTTCAATGGGAGAGCCAGAGGAAGCTTGGGCTGAAAGAATTTCTTTAATGAAGCCTTATCAAATTAATAGTGATGCTATAAAATTAACAGGAAACAAAGACGTTAAGTTTATGCACTGTTTGCCAGCTTTTCACAATAGAGATACTGTAATGGGTGAAGAAATATTTCAAAAATATGGAATGGACGGATTGGAGGTTACCGAAGATGTTTTTGAATCGGAACATTCAATTGTTTTTGACGAAGCCGAAAACAGAATGCATACAATAAAAGCGGTTATGGTTGCCACTTTGACTTAAAAGAATACAGATGCTTTTAGTAGAGGAAGGCATGCCTTCCTCTACTAATTAAAAACTCCATTTAAGCCGGAGGAAATAAGACTGACCAAAATTTCCCCACTCAGTTTCAGAGTTGCCAAAGAAAAATTGTCCACCCAATAACATGTCAACTGTTTGTGAAATTGAAAAGCTAGCAAAAGGGCCAATGTAAAAAGATTTATCACTTGGATTAACAATTGAACTAATATCAAGACGCATCAAAGGATTTACTTGGTAGGCAATATCTCCGAAGAGAGAGTATTTTGCAGGAGAGAGATTTTTAGCGTTGTATCCATTATTTAATAAGTTGCCAACTTCGCCAGCTTTTTCTGTTGTGCCTCTGCTATTAAAGAGAAACTCACCATGAACATAAAAATCGGAAGCAAAAGTATATGTCCAACCAAGTGAAGCAACAAGTTGTCCAGTAGTATCAGAAAATTTTTCTTTGTCTCTAAAGTAAGTCATCTCACCACTAAAATTGGAAGAAAGAATATTCCCAGACCAGCCGGCCCCGATAACATAATCGTCTTGCATCATTCCTGCAAAAGTTTGGAAGTC